>CAZWPU010000010.1:0-22631 GCA_964635605.1 uncultured Bacteroidales bacterium
ATTTTTTGATGCAAAAATAACCTTTTTTAATTTTTTAAAGCCATTTTTGCATTAAATTTTAAAATTAATAAAAACAAACAGCAAATAGTATTAAACATAAATACCTTATTATGAATAAAATAGCCATATTTGCATCAGGTTCAGGAACCAATGCCGAAAACCTTATTAATTTTTTCAAAGGAAATAAAAAAATCGAGATTTCGTATATTTTTTCAAACAATAAAAATGCTTATGTTATACAAAGAGCTAAAAATCATGATATAAAACACTATATTTTTTCTCGAACAGAATTTTATAATACAACCAACATTCTTCAGATTTTACAAAATAATAATATTGATTTTATTGTTTTAGCCGGGTTTTTATGGCTTATTCCTGATTATTTAATTAAAAGTTATCCTGACAGGATCATTAACATTCATCCTGCATTACTTCCTAAATATGGCGGAAAAGGGATGTATGGTATGAATGTTCATAAAGCGGTAATTGAAAATAATGAAAAAGAAACCGGCATAACCATCCATTATATAAATAATGAATACGATAAAGGAAATATTATTTTCCAGGCAAAATGTCCGGTAAATAAGGATGATACAGCTGAAACAATTGCAAAGAAAGTGCACGCACTGGAATACGAGCACTTTCCTAAAATTGTTAAGAAAATTATTACTGACTTATAAATTGTCATATTTCCGGCCAATATTAAAATTAAGGCCGAAATTAACAATAAAAGGTTGATAATCAAAACGCAAATCATCATTTCCAATGGGGACAGAAAATCCAAACTGAGCGACAAATTTTACCCACTTATAACCAATTTTTGACGTAATTATCGGCTCGAAAAAGGTATTATACCCACCTGTTTCAAAAGTATCTCCATTAGGTGTCATTTTCACTAAAACAAACCGGGGAGAAAAACTGCCATCAAAAATTCCTGTGGCAACACCTATGCCCGGTTGTACAAAAATTCTTTGCATATCCGCATCAGTGATTCTTTCTTCTTGAAAATTTGTATCATAAAAACCCTCTGTTTTACCAAATCCATAACCACCATAAATCTCATAGCGGACATTCTCTCCAATTTTCTCATAATATCCCAATCCTGCTTCAATAAAAGCATGTTTATGAAAATCATCGGTGGTATCATTGGTTTCGTTCCCATAACTACCATTCACCATAATTCCAATATGGTCGGTAATGGCATAAGCAGTTTGTGCATCAAAGTTGCTGGTTCCTGTAGCAACAGTAGCCTGAAGTTCTCCCTGGTTACTAAACATGGGCGAGTTTGCCATGTTGGGGATATATTCAGGTGAACAAGAAAACAAAAATCCTAATGGTAAAACCAATAGTAAAAGTTGCAATTGTTTGTTAAAATGTAGATTTTTCATAATGTCAGGTTTTTGTTGGTTGTAAATAACTTATAATCATTTCATAAATGACCTTTTTACGTGCTTGGATAAATTGAATAAAATCTTTATTGGTATAATTATTTCGATGATTTATCATCTCCTTAATGGCAAAAGGAAAAGCAATTAACGAAAGCATATTAATATAGAGTTGTTCGGGATTTACCTCCCGAATATTACCTTTTTTTGCTTCTTCTATTAACTGATTAGAAAAAATTTCAGAATTATATAAATTATCGGCTACTTTAATTTGCGTTAATTTTTCAGAATTACGGTTTAAAACCGCTAAAACAAATGAGATTAACAATGGATTATCTATAAGAATGTCGATATATCGTGAAATATACTTTTCAATTTTTATTTCTAATTCGAGTTGAGCATTTAATATTTCTTTCAATGAAGCAGAGGCTTTACCAAGTAATAAATCAATAATGGTTTCGAACAATATTTCTTTGCTTCGAAAGTAATAGTTCATTAATGATACATTAATTTTTGCTTTGGAAGCAATGTCACGAACACTGGTGCGGTCGTATCCCTTTTCGAGAAATAGCTGGGTGGCTGAATGTACTATTTTTTCCTGAGTTGATAATGATTGATCCATCATATTACATAAATATAATGCAATATAAACAAAACGTTTGTTTTAAACAACTGTTTAAATCAATTATTAATGTGGTATAATCTTTTCCAAAGTTCAAAACTTTGGAAAAGACCAGCCAAGTTTAACCTTCGGAAAAAATCAGCCTGCTGTTTTTCGCTCGTTTAAATAAATGATTAATTAATTGATAATAGCTCTTGATTTAAAGTGTCGATGGAAGCGCTAAATTTTTGTAGATATTCTTCTTTAACCGGCTCCACAGGTGGAGCTTCAATGGTTAATGGATTTATTGGGGAACCATTTTTCCATACTCTAAAATCGAGATGGGGTCCTGTTGCATACCCGGTACTGCCAACATAACCAATTATCTGTCCCTGGCTCACCCGCTGTCCTTTTTTAATTCCTTTTGGATATCTTGATAAATGATTATATCCAGAAGTATATAAACTATTATGTCTTATTTTAATATAATAACCTGCAGATTTTGTATATCCTTTTCGTATAACAGTGCCATCTCCTATGCTATAAATAGGAGTACCAGCAGGAGCCGCATAATCAACCCCTCTATGTGGCCTGTAAATTTTAAGAATAGGATGAAATCGGCTATTTGAATAACCTGAACTAATTCTTGAAAAGCGTAATGGAGCTTTTAAAAATTGGCGACGTAAACTTTTCCCGGTTTCATCAAAATAGCTAATTTGGCCATCCTGTTCAAATTCATAAGCCAACATTTCTTCTCCTTTATGTGTAAAACTAACGGCATAAATCTGACCAATTCCAATAGGTATACTATCAACATACTGCTCGTCATAAAGCACTTTAAACTGGTCGCCCTCTTCTAATCCAAAGAAATCAATCGTCCAGGCATATATTTCTGACAAGCGGATAGCCATCATCGGATCAATATTATTATCGATCATCGTACTCCATAAAGATGATGATATTATTCCTGAGCAGTGTTTTTGAATATTAATAATATCTTTAGTACCCTTAAAAGCTGCGGGTTCTTTATTAAAATCGATTTTTAAATATTCGGTAGGACTATGCTGATAAACAAAATATTTTAAGGTGCTGGAAGTATCTTTTGAATAATAAAGTCGATATTGATTTCCTGCTTTAATCCTTCGAATATCAAAAGCATTTGCAGCACTTTTTATCCCCTTGTTAATTTTGTCATATTCCAGTTCTGCCTCGGTTAACAACCGTGCCAGATTATAATTTCTTTTGATTCTTCCTTGTTTAATGCGAAAAGAATCAATGGTAATTCCATATTCTTTTTGAATATCGGTATAAATAATATTTTGATTAACTCCAATGGCATAAATATTAGTATTACGATTTATAATGCTACTTTCTGTAGGTTTAAATATACTTAACAAAATGATAATAAAAATTCCAAATCCAGCGATTGATATTTTTTTAACAGCCATATAATTAGGTATTTGCAGGAAAATTAAAAAATAAATTACTAAATATCAAACGATTAAGCCTTAATCTGATCAAAGCCTAATCCATAAACACCCATCACATTATTAACAGAAATAAAAGCATCAGGATCGATTTCTTTTATCATACGTAATAAATTATAGGACTCTTGTTTTTTTACTAATACGAGTAATACTTTTGATTGTTTTTTGGTATACCAACCTTGCCCATCGAGTAAAGTAATTCCTCGATTCATTTCTGTAGCTATGCGCTCTGCAATTTTCTCATGCTCTTTGGAAAAAATAAACATCTGAACGGTCCGCTTAGCTCCTGTCAACACCATATCAATCACGTATGCTGTTACAGCCATGGTAACATATCCATAAACCATTTTCTCCAAAGAATGAAAAATCAAAAAGGAGGATGAAATAATCAAAACATCGGCATAAAGTATTACTTTACCCGGACTGATGTTTCGATATTTATTGATCATCATGGCAATAATATCAGTTCCTCCAGTACTTCCTCCCTGGCTAAAAACAATTCCGACACCAGCACCGGCTAAAATACCGCCAATAACGGTCGACATAAAATTTTCGTTTACAATGGGCTCTTTAATGATTCCTTGCAGAACTGAAAGAAAAATCGTTAACGTTACAGTAGCAAAAATGGTTTTTATTCCAAATCCTCTGCCTAATACTTTTATACTGGCTAAAATCAATATCGCATTAATAATTAAATACGAAACACCAACCGGAAATCCGGAAGCATAAAAAATAAGGGTAGCCACTCCAGTAACTCCACCTCCGGTAATTTCGGCAGGGATTAAAAAGGCGGTCCATCCTAAAGCATTAATAAATAACCCCAGGGTAATAACAGCATAAACTCTTATATTTAGCAGTACTTTTTTATTCATTAACTGACTTATTATACTACAACATTAATAATTTTCTTAGGTACAAAAATGATTTTTTTAGGAGTTTTCCCTTCTAACCATTTTTGAGCCATTTCGTGTTGCAACACTCTTTCTTCTGCTACTTTTGCCTGGATATCAACTGGCAATTTAATCTTAAAACGCATTTTCCCGTTAAAAGATACCGGATATTCTACAGAACTTTCGATTAAGTATTTTTCTTCAAATTTTGGAAAATCTGCATAAGCTATACTTTCTTTATTCCCCGAGAGACTCCAAAGCTCTTCTGTAATATGAGGAGCAAATGGGAATAATAAAATTAATAACGGTTCTAAAATCTGACGTTTATTACATTTTAAATCGATAAGCTCATTTACACAAATCATAAATGCACTTACGGATGTATTAAAAGAGAACCGCTCAATATCTTCCTGTACTTTCTTTATCGTTTTATGCAATACTTTTAACTCATCTTCTGATGGTTCAGTATCTGAAACTTTAAAATTATTATCACTGTCAAAAAACAATCTCCAGAATTTACGTAAAAATTTATGCACTCCGTCAATTCCATTAGTATCCCATGGCTTTGACATTTCCAGTGGTCCTAAAAACATTTCGTACATTCGAAGGGTATCGGCACCGTACTGCTCAATTACATCATCGGGATTAACCACATTATATAATGATTTTGACATTTTTTCTACGGCATAACCACAAATATATTTTCCACCTGCCTTGCCGTCAGGCAGGTCTTCTAAAACAAACTCAGCATTCTTATATTCAGGATTCCAGTTTTTAAAGGCTTCAATATCTAAAATATCATTATCAACAATATTCACATCAACATGAATAGGTGTTACATCGTAATCCTTTCTTAAATTATAAGATACAAATTTATTGGAACCTTTTATTCGATATACAAAGTTCGATCGTCCCTGAATCATTCCCTGGTTAATCAATTTTTTAAAAGGCTCATCTTTACATACCCATCCGATATCGTATAAAAATTTATTCCAGAATCTTGAATAGATCAGATGCCCAGTGGCATGTTCTGTTCCTCCAATATATAAGTCCACATCCTGCCAGTATTCATTGGCTTCCTTAGAAACTAAAGCATCATCATTTTTAGGATCCATATATCGTAAATAGTAAGCTGAAGAACCGGCAAAGCCAGGCATTGTGCTATATTCAAAAGGATATCCTTCAGGTGTTTCCCAATTTTTAGCCCGTGCTAAAGGTGGTTCTCCTTTTTCTGTGGGCAAATATGCATCAACCTCGGGCAATTCTAATGGTAATTTATTTTTATCTAATGGATATGGGATACCCTCTTTAAAATAGATGGGGAACGGTTCTCCCCAATATCGCTGACGGCTAAAAATAGCATCGCGCAATCGATAATTCACTTTCCTTTTTCCAATTCCTTTTTCTTCGAGGTGTTGAATGGTTTTTTCTATGGCATCAGCAACATCTAATTCATTGATAAAGCCGGAATTTATAATTTTCCCTTCTTTGGCATCGTATGAATCATCCCAGGTTTTGGGATCGGAAGGTTCTTCACCTTTTTTAACCACAACCTGAATAATATCTAATCCAAAGTGGCGTGCAAATTTTAAGTCCCTGCTGTCGTGTCCAGGCACGGCCATAATAGCTCCGGTACCATAACCCATGAGCACATAATCACTAATAAAAATAGGTATTTCTTTATTTGTTAAGGGGTTAATGGCATACCCTCCTGTAAATTGGCCGCTCACAGTTTTTGCATCGGCCAATCGCTCGCGTTCGGAACGCTTTTTCGTGTCTTCAATATATTGTTTTACTTGCTTTTCATGTTCGGATGTTGTAACTTGCTGTACTATATCACTTTCGGGAGCAAGTACCATAAAGGTAACTCCCCAGCTGGTATCAGGACGAGTGGTAAAAACAGTAATTGCTGAATCTTTTCCCTTTAGCTGAAAATCTATTTCAGCACCTTCGGAGCGGCCAATCCAGTTTCGCTGAATCTCTTTTAACGAATCAGACCATTCCAGCTTTTCCAAATCATTTAACAATCGTTCGGCATAAGCAGAAATACGCAGCGACCATTGTTTCATTTTTTTCTGAACCACAGGATGTCCACCGCGAACAGAGAACCCTTCTTTCACCTCATCGTTAGCCAAAACCGTACCTAATTTGGGACACCAGTTTACCATCGTATCGGCAAGATATGCTAATCGATAATTAAGCAATATTATTTGTTGCTCTTTTTCGGACATATTATTCCACTCATCCGCTGAAAAAATAAATTCCTGATCGGTGGGAGCGTCAATATTTTTATTTCCTGCGTGGGCAAAAATCTCAATTAATTTTTCAATGGGTTCTGCCTTTTGGGTTTTGTTATTAAACCAATGTTCGAACATTTCAATAAATACCCACTGAGTCCATTTGTAATAATCGGGGTCGCAGGTACGAATTTCACGGTTCCAGTCATACGAAAACCCGATTTTTATTAACTGTTCTTTGTATCGTTTAATATTTTTATCGGTAGTAATGGCTGGGTGTTGACCGGTTTGTATTGCATATTGTTCGGCTGGTAATCCAAAAGCATCATAGCCCATTGGATGAAGCACATTAAATCCAGTTAGCCGTTTGTAGCGAGAATAAATATCCGATGCAATATATCCTAATGGATGACCTACATGCAGGCCTGCCCCAGAAGGGTAGGGGAACATATCAAGCACATAATATTTTGGTTTATTATGATCTGTTTCACAATGAAAGGTTTTATCTTTTTCCCAAAATTGTTGCCATTTTTCTTCTAATGCCCTGAAATTATAATCCATAATGCTTTATTTGAAATAATTTTTATTCAAACTGCGAAATTAGAAAAACTTTACCAATTATTAGTAATCAGAGTTTAAGAAATAAAAAAATGATTTTAAATAGAATGTTCTTGATAAAAAACATTTCTATTCATAGAATTATTTATAAATTTGCAGTCCAATTGGCTCAGTAGTTCAATGCCTGTCTACCGACAGGTAGAGATACCTGCCTGCCAGCCACGGCTGGTAAACCGGCAGGCAAGGAACATCAAATTTCTCAGTATGTTTTATGTTTATATATTTTATTCCGATAAATTTAACCGGTTTTATACCGGATTTACGAAAGATATTAAGCAAAGATTAAAAAAACACAATGCCGGTTAAATAAAATCAACAAAACCTTATAGGCCTTGGCAGTTAATATTTCAAGAAGTATGTGAAACCAGAATGGAAGCCAGAAAACGGGAGAAATATTATAAAAGGGGAACGGGCAGAAAAAAAATAAAAGAAATTAAGCAAATCCAAAGAAAAGATTTTTAAATTTGCACAACAATACCGGCTCAGTAGTTCAATGGATAGAACATCAGGTTTCGGCCCTGAGGGTTGGGGGTTCGAGTCCTCCCTGGGTCACTTTAAAAAACAAGCACAATATTTATTTCGTGCTTGTTTTTTTATTAATTGAATACCGTTGTTTAAAAAACATATTAATAAGGTACTCCTTTGGTTCTTTGATTTTTAAAAGCATATAAATACCACTCAAACTCATCTAAAAACCGTTGCATTGATGGTTCCGTAAATTTATTCTTTGGCACAAGGTTTTCATCAAAAAGGCTTCCAATAAACGGAAAAGGCAATATGGATGAAATAGCCGGCATACCTAGTTCTCCCAAGATCAATCGTAAATGAACAGCAGAGCGTACACCACCAAAATTCCCTGCAGAATACGATGCAATAGCCGATGGTTTAAAAAAATATTCAGACTGAAAATGATCAAGCAAATTTTTTAATGCTGGTGGAATACTATGATTATATTCTCCTGTAACAATTAAAAAGCCGTCAGAATTTTCAAACATTTGGGAAAGCTTTTCCATTGTTTCAGGAGCTTTTCCCTGCTCATACTCTTTATAAATTTTATCGAGAAATGGAAGCCTATATTCCAGCGGATCAATGAAGTAAACATTATGGTTTCTTTTCTGGAGTTTCTTTTCAAGATACCTAGCGGCTTTTATACCTTGGCGTTCGGTGCGAACCGAACCGTAAATAAGGCTAATTGTTAAGTTTTTTGTTTCCATAGTGGAATATTTTACAAACTTTTTACCCAAAGAGAATCCACAAAATAATTACGTTCATCTGTAAAATTCTTTTCTACCTTAAAACCATACTTTTTCGCAAGTTGATGGATGGTATCCAGATCAAATTTTTGGGATAACTCCATGTAAATAGCTTCGTCTTTTTGAAAATGAACTTTCTTTTCCAGTGCTCCGATATAAACAGATTGCGCTTTTGTTGATTTTAGAAAACTTTTAGTTTCTCCAGTTTGCCCATTGTATTGAGCAACATGTCTGAATGATTCAATATCAAAATCCGCATCCAGTTCCTTATTAATGCGCACCAGATGATTCAGATTAAACGCACGGGTATGTCCATGCGGGTCGTCATACGCTCTGAGAATAATATCCTTTGGTTTTTTAAGGTCAAAACCAATGAGCAGTTTATCATTTGGTTGGATTAAGTCTGATAGATGGCTTAAAAACAGGTGCCGCTCATCTTCCAAAAAGTTCCCTATATTTGAACCCAGAAACAGGAATACCTTGTTATTATCGGAGTCGTGATTCAACTCATTCATCATCTTAAAATAGTCTCCGGTTTTGAATTCGGTCCTTAATTCAGGCAATTCAGCTTTTAATTTTTTATACAGGTTTTCATTGGACTGCCGGCTGATATCTAGGGCAACATATTTAAAATCAACTTGATGTTCAACAAAATAATTGAGCAGGATTTTCGTTTTTAATCCATCTCCCGACCCCAGCTCAACCAGTTCGAAAGGAGCATTTCCATTCACAAACATATCTTTCATTTCTGATTGATAATGAGTAAATATCTCATATTCACAATCGGTAAGATAATATTCGGGCATTTTCATAATTTTCTGAAAAATCTCACTCCCATTGTCATCATAAAAATATTTGGGCAAAAGAAATTTTTGATTTGCAGATAACCCCTTTAAGGTATCCTGAGCGAAGGTGCTTAATTTTGTGAGTTGTTCCATGAAAATATATTTAAGATAGAATTAGCAATTATTATCTGTTGCTTAGTTTTCAGAAATCCCCGTTTCATAAGGATTTTCGGGATTGTTGCTCCATTCGAACCAGCCACCATCATAAACTGAAACTCTTGGCCAACCCATAAGCCAAGCATTAAACCATGCTTCGCTCCCGCGCCAGCCCGTTCCGCAATAAAAAGCCAACTGTTTATCGGGTGTAATTCCGTTGTTTTTCCATATCTCCACAACCTCATGAAATTCGCGTGTGGTGTGGTCGAAATTTCTATAATTCTCCATGTGGTATGCATCGGAACCACAATCGGCAAAAATAGCTCCCGGTATTCTTCCTTTTGGTTCGATGTAATTGTATCCGCTAACTTTTCCTATATATTCGGGATAACTACGTACACAAACCAGCTCGGCATCATTGGCTTTCAGCATTTCTTTAGCTTCAGGGGTATCGACAGCTAATTCGGGTTGAGCAGGAATTTTTACACCAAAATCCTTAATCGGATTTTTGGCTTCGTCAGTATATGAAATTTCAAAACCTACGTCCTGCCACGATTGAAAACCACCATTTAAAATACGTACATCTTTAACACCCGCATACACCATGATAAATGCATTGCGAATGGCTCCAATATCTCCGGCTGCACTACCCGGAAATTCATCGGCATTATCAGGAAACATAAATTTTCCGTATAAAACAACGGTAGTATCAGCCGTAATTCCGTGCTTTTCCAAAGCTTCCTTTAACTCTTCGGGCGATCGCCTGTTCCATGTTTCAGGGGCTTCGAGTGCCAATGTATCCATATCGATAGCGCCGGGAATATGCCCGCTTAAATAAGCATCACGATTTCGATAGTGAGCATGAACAATAATAAATTTGTTGTTATCATAATGTTGTGGTTTACCACCCAAAATAAGTTCATTTACCCACGCTGCCGATACCAGGTTTTTAAAACGCTCCAGTTTTTGCAATGGAAGCTTTTCATTTGCCGACCATTCATCTATAAAATTATAATAAACAAATACCTTTTCGTATCCGGATTTTAAAAACCGTTGCGCCACTTGATCAATTTTGTCATTATCGTAACCGTAAACTATAATCTCATGTTCAGGTAAGATCTGTTTTTTTCGCACCATCTCAATCCAGTCGATATAATTCGTCCATTTATAAGGCAGGGATTTGGCATTTTGGATATGCCCGCCACGCAATTCGTTTTTAAGTTGCCACCCATTATAGGCATCAACCGGTCGGACATCAATAATTTTTGATGACGAATCATCCAATTTGTTTAATAATTTTTGGGTAGTAATTTGATGTAATTTAGCACTCATTTATTCAAAATTTATGATTTGCAACTAATTATCCACTATTTCAACACCTTTCCAGAATGCCAATCTTCCTTTAATTTCTTGTGCAGCTTCTTTAGGGTCAGGATAATGCCAGGCGGCATCATTATTTGTTTTACTAACTACTTCTAGCGAAAACCCTTTCTAGGGACATCCCGATTGTTTATCGCTTTTTTTTAGATATTTTTTCTTAATAGACGCAAGAGAAAAATAATTGTTCCCTTCAATCTTTTTAATATCATTACTTTCTGCAATGACTCTATCGTTCCATATTGCTTTCATATCTTAATTTTTTAAGTTAAATAAAATATTTTCCAATGACAGATTATTCAATATATCTTTTGCCGTTGAGCGGTTTTTATAATTTGGATCAAACTGCCGCCAAACAATCTTTCCTTCAATATTAATAATATACGTTGCCGGTATAGGCAAACGCTGACTATCATCGGAATGTGTTTTTATTGAGTTTAGTATTTAACTTAACATTGTAAAGCTCTAAATAGAGAAATATACTATCTCAAAGCTACTTTAATGAAATTTTTTTCATTATACATATCCCGTTTTTAATTATTGTTTTAGTCAGATTTTCTGGTTTACTAATAACAAAAACTTATTCTTTGAATAATATAAATATTGTTATATTAATATTTCAGATGTTTATAAAACAACATCTAGAATAATTATGTTCATAAATTTAAAGTATAAATTTATAAGTTAAGATTAAATCAAATTTTAAAAAAAAGTAAAATGAAATTAAACTTTACTGAACTAAAAAGAGTTTAATTAAAGAAGATCCTTTTTTATTATCTTCGAAGTGAATTAGAATATCGTAGAATCCGGTTTTCGTACATTTAAACATAAATTTCTCGTAGTATTTATCACCCATTTTATTGGTGGCAACCATTTTATCATTTTCCAGAATTTTCACAACAGCTATGCCTGGGAAATCTCCAATATGATTTAAAACCGTAAACTTGTATAATGAATTTTTATTTAGCGTAATGGTTAAAAAGTATTCGTTTTCGTATTGGTTACTACTAATTTTCTTTAACTCAAATTGAAATTCTTTAATAAAGATCTCTTTCTGAGCAAAACCATTTGATGCAAAAAAGAAAAAAGATAAACAAAATAATAAAATATGAATTATTTTTCTCATGATTCATTAATTCGAGCAAAACTAAAAAAATCAATTATACTTAATAATTACTTGATAAAAATACAAACAACTCTAAACAAATAAAACATTTTTTCATACAAAAAATACTTACAAGTATATGTTTTATTAAATTATTATATCAGTTTATTTTATGTTAGAATTAAATAAAATAAAAAGGAGATGGAAAAACCATCTCCTTTAATAAAATATAAAAAATTATATTAGTCAATTGTTTCAACCTTACGTGTAGAGTAATTAATTTTCAGGGCATTCGCCTTTCTTAACTCCTGTTTTACATCGGTAACAGTTCCCATTCGTGTATTTTCATCTACTTTAAGGGAAGTTGTCATTAAAGGACGTTCATTTTCGTCTCTTTTCTCTCTTTCGGATGTTATATAGTCGCGAATATCATTAACTCTTGCGAATGCGTCATTTAACTGAATCCGAGGTTCAGTACCATACATTCCCTGAAAAGTCCTTTTAGGTTGTCCAATATAGATATAGCTCACCAAAGATTTTCTTTCTAACTTTTTCACTTCAGTAGCGCCTGGTAAATGTTGAGATACTTTAGTTGTGGTTTCTCTCATTACGGTTGAAACCATAAAGAAGAATAACAACATAAAAATAATATCAGGCAACGAAGCAGTAGAAATCTCCGGTGTTGCACCTTTTCCTTTTCTTTGAAATTTTGCCATTACTAGTTCCCTCCAATATTTTTAGGTTCAGCTTCTGAAATAATCTGTGGATAAATGTCCTTGACAGCATCTTGTTGTTCTGAAATAAGATTTTCATAACGCTTTCCAAATTTGGACATTGCAAGTTCATCTCTCAATTCATTGTAAGCTGCTGCCAATTCATTTTGAACTTTAATATACATTCCATAGGAAGTACCTCTATCATTTTGGAGTGAAATAATTCCTTTAGGAACCATATATTCTCCAAAATAAGGAACTTCTCTAAGTTCTTTTTCTGGCAGTTTACTTAAATTGTTGGGATTTGCGATGAATTCTTTTGCTTCATCACGTAATCGACGAATATCTAAAGGGTTACCTTCAACCATTAGCTGATCTTGAGCATTAATCAGCACAACAAAAACATTACGTTCTTTAATTTGTTTATTATCTTGTTGTGCATTACGATCAGGCATTGGAGGTAACTTCCTGGATAAACCAGTATCGATATCCATTGTAGTGGCAACAAGGAAAAATATTAACAGCAAGAATGCAATATCAGCCATAGATGCTGCATTAAATGTTCCTCCTTCTCTTCTTGGCATAAACTTTTATTTTTTACGATTTATAGTAATAAATTAAAGTTACTATAAAATCAATATTATTTAAACATTTTAGATACTTCAGCATATATCATTGACAAAATGGCTAAACCAGCCAAAAAATAAACTGAATTTAAAAGTGTCCCTGCATATTTTAATGTGCCTCGCACATCATATTGCATTAATTCGGGGTTAGTTATTCCTAATTTTTCACCTGATGATACAGCATATGCTACAAATACAATTACTGCAACAACAACTAATCCTAATAAACCTTTAACTGCTGCTTTGGGGTTTTTTATCATTTGGAAAATGGGGAAAACAATAGCAAAAACAACTGCTATCCCAGCAAGGATATAAGCCCATACAATAAATGTATTGGTATATATAGGCTGGCCACTAATATCTTCTCCACCGGCATAAAATAATATACCCAGAACGGCAGAAACAGCTAGAAGGATAATTAAAACAATCCTTAATACTTTACTCATAATTTATTATTTTTTTGCATTGTATTTAACTAAAATATCTACTAAAGAAATAGAAGCATCTTCCATGCTGTTTACAATACTATCCACTTTAGAAACGATATAGTTATAAAAAACCTGTAGAATAACAGCAACGATCAAACCAGATACGGTTGTAATTAACGCTACTTTAATACCTCCAGCTACCAATGAAGGAGAGATATCTCCAGCAGCTTCAATTGAGTCGAATGCAGCAATCATACCAATTACTGTACCCATGAAACCTAACATAGGAGCAATAGCAATAAATAATGAGATCCAGGTAATGCCTCTTTCTAACAGTCCCATTTGGACGCTACCATAAGAAACTACTGATTTTTCAACTACTTCAATACCTTCGTCTATTCGGTCTAAGCCTTGATAAAAAATACTGGCAACAGGACCTTTCGTGTTACGGCAAACATCTTTAGCTGCTTCAACACCACCTTCTTCAAGTGCGTTTTCAACTTTTTCAAGAAGTTTTGTTGTATTGGTTGTTGCAAGATTTAGGTAAATAATTCTCTCAATAGAGATAGCCAAACCTAAAATCAAACAAAGCAATACAACGCCCATAAATTCTGGACCACCTTCAATAAACTTTTGTTTAATCTGCTTGTGAAATGAAGCTGGTTCTTCTACTATTTCTGCTTCATCAACACTTTCTTCTGCTACAGCTGCTGTGTCTTCTAAGGCCTCCATCTGGGCAGTATCCATTTGTTCAACAGCTGTTTCGTCAGTTGTTTCTTCTTGAGCAACTGAGTAAAATGATGCTCCTAACATAAGCATCCCAAAAACTGCTATAAATGCAAATAATTTTTTCATGGTTTGTTTTCTGTTTAAATTATTAACGATTTTTATGTGTGTAAAATTATTAAAAAAATTACGAATTAAAAATTCTGGCGGAGAAAGAGGGATTCGAACCCTCGATACTATTTCACATAGTATACACACTTTCCAGGCGTGCGCCTTCGACCACTCGGCCATTTCTCCTCTTTTTGCCTCCTTATTTCGAGGGCACAAAATACAAAAAATTAAGCAAAAAAAAACATTTTATTTCGATATTTCTCCACTTATCGATTGTTTTAACATTTGCTTTAGTTCGTAAGGGGCTAATTTTTTACCTAATAAGAACATTAATTTTGCAACAGCTGCTTCTGTTGTAATATCATAACCGCTGATTACTCCCAACTTTTGTAATTCATTTCCTGTTTCATACTTACTCATATCTACCGTTCCTGCATGGCATTGAGTGACATTTAAAATTATCTTCTCGTTTTTTACAGCCTGTTCAATTTCCTGTAAAAACCATTTGTCGGTAGGCGCATTTCCTGCTCCATAAGTTTCCATAACAACAGCTCTAATTCCTTTAATATTTAAAATAGTATGTAATACTGAACGACTAATTCCGGGAAATATTTTCAATACCACAATATTTGAATCTAAACTTGTGTGTATTACTAAATCTTTAGGAACTACATGATAATGAATTGCAGCATAATTATATTTAATATTAATTCCGGCATCAGCAAGATGAGGATAATTGGGTGATTCAAATGCATTAAAATGTTCTGCATTATATTTTGTTGTTCGGTTTCCTCTCAATAATTTATTTTCAAAATAAACAGAAACTTCGGGGACTAATGGCTGTCCGTTTTGTTCGGCAGCTGCAATTTCTACAGCAGATATTAAATTTTCTTTCCCATCGGTTCGTAAAGTTCCTATAGGTAATTGAGAACCCGTAAAAATAACCGGTTTATCTAAATTTTTGAGCATAAAACTCAAAGCTGATGCTGAATAAGCCATGGTATCCGTACCATGCAATATCACAAAACCATGGTACTTATGATATTTGTCTTTAATAATCTCAGCTAATTTCACCCACACTTCAGGGTTCAAATTTGAGGAGTCGATAAGCGGGGTAAATGAGATCGTATCAATGGTATATCCAAATCGTTTTAATTCTGGTACTTCAATTAATATTTGATTAAAATCGAAAGGAGACAAAACTCCGGTTTCGGGATTATTTACCATTCCGATAGTACCCCCGGTATAAATAATTAATATTGATTTTCTTTGTTCTTCATCCATAGCTTACAACTTAAAAAGTTGTTTGGCATTATCTGTAGTTATGTTTGCTACTTTTTCTATAGAAATCTCTTTTATCAAAGCAATTTTTTCTGCAATATAATGAACATAAGCACTTTGATTTCTTTTTCCTCTTTTTGGTACAGGGGTCAAATATGGGGAATCTGTTTCTAATACGATATGATTTATATCAATATTGCGTACAACTTTATCCAACCCTGCATTTTTAAAGGTAATAATTCCACCAATACCTATCTTAAAACCCCAGTGAACAATTTGAGCTGCCTGGTTATTATCTCCTGTAAAAGCATGAAATACACCTGTTAACCGATCATCCATTTCGACATCTACTATTTTAAAAATCTCATCGAATGATTCTCGTGCGTGTATTACAACAGGCAAATTGTATTTTTTAGCTAAATTAAGTTGCCGGCGAAAAACTTCCTCTTGCTGTTTTTGAAAAGTTTTATCCCAATATAAATCCATTCCAATTTCGCCAATCGCAATAAACTTTTCTTTTTTAAGCCAGGATTCTACAATATCCAATTCTTTTTCATAATCTACTCTAACAGATGTTGGGTGCACTCCCATCATGGAAAAACAGTTTGAGGGATATTTTTTTACCAGATCCATTAATGGATTGATAGTAGTGCTATCAACATTAGGCAACAACATCTTTTGTACATTATGATCCATAGCATTTTTTATCACCTGATCTCGGTCTTGATCAAATTCCGGTAAGTACAAATGTGTATGAGTATCGATGAATTGCATATAAAAAATTTTGCGATGCAAACATAATTAAATTAGCAAAAACAACAAACCTTAAGCATCCTTAATATTTGGTATTTACATAAGATGATTAACTCTGTTTTATTCTATAAAAAAGGAGGCGTAAAAGCCTCCTAAAAAATATCTTATTTAACTATTTACTAAACAGCACCCTGAGCGAGCATAGCATCGGCCACTTTCACAAAACCTCCAATGTTAGCACCTTTAACATAATTAATAAACCCATCGGATTCTTTTCCATATTTTTCACAAGTTGCATGAATGTCTTTCATAATCTGATGTAAGCGTTGATCTACCTCTTCACGGGTCCAACTCAACCGTAAACTATTTTGTGACATTTCTAAGCCAGACACAGCAACACCTCCAGCATTGGCTGCTTTACCCGGGCCATATAGGATTTTATTTTCGATATATACTTCAATAGCACCAGGAACAGAAGGCATATTGGCGCCCTCGGAAACAACAAAACATCCATTCAAAACAAGTGTTTTGGCTTCTTCCTCGCTAATCTCGTTTTGTGTAGCACAAGGTAAAGCAACATCACATTTAACACCCCAGGGGCGTTTTCCCTCGTAATATTCACAACCAAACTTCTCGGCATATTCCTTTATACGTCCACGTTTAATATTTTTAAGATCTTTTATATATTCTAACTTCTCCGCATCAATTCCATTGGGATCATGAATAAATCCCGAAGAATCCGATAATGTAATGACCTTAGCGCCCATTTCGGTTGCTTTTTCGGTAGCAAATTGAGCAACATTTCCTGAGCCAGATATAACCACTGTTTTTCCTTTTATCCTATCATTACGGGTTTTAAGCATCTCTTCGGCAAAATAAACGGCACCATAACCTGTGGCTTCCGGCCTGATTAAACTTCCACCATATTGTCTTCCTTTTCCGGTTAACACTCCAACAAACTCATTTCTCAATCGTTTATATTGTCCAAACATATAACCAATCTCACGACCTCCAACTCCTATATCCCCTGCAGGGATATCGGTATTATGCCCAATATGACGAGAAAGTTCGGTCATAAAGCTTTGACAAAAACGCATCACTTCATTATCGGATTTCCCTTTGGGGTCAAAATCAGAACCACCTTTACCACCTCCCATAGGCAATGTAGTTAAACTATTTTTAAATACTTGTTCGAAAGCAAGAAATTTTAGAATACTTAAATTAACCGTAGGGTGAAATCGAATACCTCCCTTATAAGGGCCAATTGCACTGTTCATTTCAATTCTGTACCCTTTGTTAATTTGAATCTCACCTTTATCATCTAACCAGGGAACCCGGAATAATATTACTCTTTCGGGCTCGGCTATTCGTTCCAGAACCTTTGCATGTTTATACTTTGGGTTTTCCTCGATAAAAGGAATTAAAGATTCTGCTACTTCCTGTACTGATTGATGAAATTCATTCTCGTTAGGATTTTTGGCAATAATTTGAGCCATGAATTGTTCTAAGCGTGGATCCATAGTATTTAAATTTTTAGTCTGCCTGCTGGCAGATAGGTTTGTAATTTATGGTTTAATACAAACAAACTTATGGAAAAAAATCAAAAGGAGAAACCCCTTTTATTAAATATTCCCATAAATACATATTTTATAAAACTCATTGTATTGCTGTGTTTTATATAAAATGAGGATTTTCTTATTTTAAAAAACTTTTTATGTTTTACAACATAACATGATATATGTCATTAATAAAAAGAAGAAATTAACTTGTAGGTTTTGCCTGGGAGTGTTTTTAAAATTCCTTTAAATTCAAGTTCAAGCAATATGGGAGAGACTTTACTCGTTGGCATTTGTGCTTTTAAGCAAATCGTATCAATAGGTAATTCTTTTGTATTAGATTTTAAAATATCAACAATAATTTTTTCTTCATCATTAAGTTCGACAAAAAGATGCCTTTGAATGTCTTTTTGATTCATTTTATTTTCAGGTTCCCAACCCAAAAGGTATTCAATATCCTCAACTTTCTCTAAGAGAGCGGCTTTATTGGTTTTTATAAGCTGATTGCAACCTTTTGAGTATGTATCCGTAACTCTCCCGGGTACGGCAAAAACATCACGGTTATATGAATTAGCAATATCTGCGGTTACCAGGGCTCCACCCTTTTCCCCTGATTCTACAACAATAGTTGCATCTGATAATCCGGCAATAATCCGATTCCGCTTAACAAAGTTATTTTTATCTCGTTTTGATTTGCTTGGGAAATCAGTGATTAACAAACCATTGTCAATAATCTTTTTCGCTAATAATTTATGTGATGCAGGATAAATAATATCCAACCCATGTCCCAGAACAGCAACAGTAGCAAGATTATTATCTAATGCAGCTTTATGAGCTGTAGCATCTATCCCATAAGCAAGGCCACTAACAATGATCGGATTATGTCCGCGATCAGCTAATGCACTTACTAAACTTGTACAAAAGGATACTCCTTCATCGGTAGCTTTTCGTGTACCAACAATACTTAATACTTTCCTTTGATTTAGGGATAATTCTCCTTTAGTATACAATAAAATCGGAGCATCTATACAATGTTTTAAACGCTCAGGATATTCTTCATCGAGATAAAAAACAACCCGGATATTATTTTTTTCAATAAATTCAATCTCTTTTTCGGCAAGAGGTAATACATTAGCATGAACAATATTATTGGCTAACGTTTGTCCGATATCCGGAATTTTAAGCAAACTTTTTTTAGACTCTTTAAAAACACCTTCAAAATCACCCACATAAGCAACAAGCTTCTTGGCAGTTACATGACCAACCTTGGGGATTAAACTAAGTGCAATTTTATATTTTAACTTGCTGGCATCCATTAAACAAATATTTCTTACTAAAAAGTAAATTTATAAAAAATAAAAAAGAGACACCTTAAAGATGTCTCCTTTTATTAAGAAATTTACCTGTTTAAAAGGTAAGATATGTATTTTATTAAATCACTCCTTGATCTAACATTGCGTTGGCAACTTTTAAGAAACCTGCAATATTGGCTCCTTTAACATAGTTAACAAATCCATCCTTTTCTGTTCCGTGCTGAACACAAGCTTCGTGGATGTTACACATAATCTGGTGAAGTTTTTCGTCTACCTCTTCGCATGTCCAATTCAATTTCATTGAGTTTTGAGACATCTCTAATCCTGAAGTTGCTACTCCACCTGCATTGGCTGCTTTACCAGGGCCAAATATTATTTTGGCATTTAAAAATGTTCTAATGGCATCAGGAGTACATCCCATATTAGATCCTTCCGATACGGCAAACACTCCATTTTTTACTAACATTTCAGCATCTTCTTTTCCAAGCTCATTTTGAATTGCACATGTAAGCGCAATATCTACTTTTTGTTCCCAGGGTTTTTTACCCGCAAAGAATTTAGCATTTGGGAATTTCTCAGCATAAGGAGCAACCACGTCGTTATTAGATGCACGAAGCTCTAACATATAATCAAACTTTTCTTGTGTACTGATTCCATCAGGGTCATAAATATATCCATCAGGGCCTGAAATAGTAACTACTTTTGCTCCCAGTTCAGAAGCTTTTTGTACTGCTCCCCAGGAAACATTGCCAAATCCGGAAATAGCTACGGTTTTGCCTTCGAACGATTCGTCTTTGGTAGCTAACATTTCTTTGGTAAAATATACAATACCAAATCCGGTTGCTTCGGGACGAATTAAACTACCTCCCCAGTTTCTTCCTTTTCCGGTAAAAACTCCGGTGTTCTCTCTGGCAAGCTTACGATACATTCCATACATGAAACCTATTTCACGTCCACCAACACCAATGTCACCTGCAGGCACATCTGTTTCAGGACCGATAAGTTTCCATAATTCTAACATAAAAGCCTGGCAAAAACGCATGATTTCAGCATCAGATTTTCCTTTGGGGTTAAAGTCTGATCCTCCTTTACCTCCACCCATTGGAAGGGTTGTTAAGGAATTTTTAAAAATTTGTTCAAAACCTAAAAATTTAAGGCCACTTAAGGTTACACTCGGGTGAAAACGTATCCCTCCTTTGTATGGGCCAATGACGTTGTTAAACTGAACACGGTAACCAATGTTAACATGTACTTTACCATTATCGTCAGCCCAGGGCACCTTAAAGGTTAAAATTCGATCGGGCTCTACAATGCGTTCAACAATACTGGCTGCTTCGAATTGAGGATTTTGGTTATATACTTCCTCTATCGATTCTAATACCTCGCGTACAGCTTGCAAAAACTCCGATTCTCCCGGATGTTTTTGCTCCAGCTGGATCATTAATTTATCTACATTCATTTTTTTGTATAGTTTTAATGTTAAACATCAAACTTGCATGATTTTCATGCATTTTAAATTTTAGACAAATGTAGGTTTTAATATCGAAATAAGCCAATAAAAGTATTATGTAAGGATATGATGTTAAACACATTTTTAACCACTAATTCTTACCGAAAATTTATAACTGATTTACCGAGTAAATGAGTAACTTTTTTTGTTTTGGGGTAAGTGCAACAATACTAACAGGTGGATATTTAGCAACACCATTTGGGGTTTGAACAAGAAAAATTATTTCTTCTTTAAGATTTAAAAAAGACTTGTGGATTTTATAACCATAATAATTTCCTTTAGAAATTTCAATGGCATTTCGTTTATTATCAAAGGGCCTTAAAGAAACAAATTTTAGGATAATTTTAGCACCTTCATCTGAATAAAAAATATATTGATAATTAATAATACAAGTTATAATAATATAGATTAGGTAGGCGACTATAGTAATTAATATTGCTGTGGTTTTATCAATAACCCAAACAGGATTATTCAGCAAACGGGTAAAAACCAGTAATCCAATAATTGTAGTAAAAAATAAAAGAACAATATATCTTCTCATATTTAATTTCAACACTTTATTTTTATTATCGAATTGCATGATTTAATCTTATTGGTTTTTAATTCAAAGATAAGTAACTTTCTCTTTGATACATAATTCACAAACATGATGTTTCATTAAAAACATAAAACCAATAGTTTTTCTTATTTTTACCTTATAAAAAACCGTATACTATGAAAATTGAAACATCCTTTTCAAATATAATCATTTCAACAGAAATCCAATCCATTATAAAAAAAATTATGGATGAATCGGATTATAGCAAATATTTTATGTTGGTAGATGAGAATACCAAGAAATACTGTCTTCCTGTTTTCAAAAAAAATGATTTGTTTGATGATGCAAAAATTATTGAAACGGTAAGCGGGGAATCGAATAAATCGATAAATGCAGTAAGCAAAATTTGGGAATTTCTAACCCAGCACAATGCCGACAGACACGCTTTGTTTATTAACCTGGGTGGTGGAATTATTGGCGATATGGGCGGTTTTGCTGCATCCACCTTTAAGAGAGGGATGGATTTTATAAATATCCCTACTACCTTATTATCGCAAGTGGATGCTTCGGTAGGAGGAAAAACAGGAATCAATTTTTTAAAATTGAAAAATGAAATTGGTGTTTTTAATCATCCCAAATATGTATTTATTGATAGTCGTTTTTTAAGTACTTTAGATAAACGTAATATCCTTTCGGGATGGGCAGAAATGATTAAACATACCCTTATTTTTAACCAACAGGATTTTGAGCATTTAACACAATACAAAATTTCGAACATAAACTATAAAACCCTTAATCAACTTATTGCCAAGTCGGTTCAAATAAAAAATTATTATGTTGAAACAGATCCCTTGGAAAAAGGACAACGCAAAGCATTAAATTTCGGACACACCTTTGGACACGCTTTTGAAAGTTTTTTCATGAAGCATAAAAACAATTTATTACATGGTGAGGCTGTGGCTTTAGGGATGTTATGCGAAATTTATCTTTCGAAAAAATTATGTGGTTTCCCTACACAAAAAATGGAACAGATCGTTAACTATATTTTAAATACTTATCCAAAAGTAAATGTCCCGGAAAAGGATATAACAGATATAATCGAACTTATTGGACATGATAAAAAAAATAAAGGAGCTGACATCAATGTTACATTGCTCGAAAATTTTGGAAAAATAAAAATTA
>CAZWPU010000011.1:0-22595 GCA_964635605.1 uncultured Bacteroidales bacterium
GATTTGAAAGCAATAGTATCCCTGAATTGTATGCTAAAAAAACGACGAAAAAAACGATAACATTAGCCGACGAACAATCAAAACCTAAGCCAAAGCCAAAGAAAAAGCAAGATTCGACCTCTTTGATTACTAAAGATATAAATAGTGATTTTGACGAATGCTTGGATTTTAAGCAGCGAACCATCGATTTTGATATCAAAAAAGATCGCGAGTCGGATAAATATATTGTATTACATCAACCTGAAAATGATTCTGAAGTAGCTGTTGAAACCAAAAAATCAGAAATTGAGAAAAAATTACAGGAGTCACGCGAAAGAATGAAAGAACGACGTATGGAATCGTCGAAAATGAAAGATAATATTGATGAAATAGAGAATGAACCGGCATATAAACGAAAAAAAATAAAGATCGACCAGCCTGTCCCCTCTAAAGAATCTAATGTTTCAAGATATTCTCTCGAAGATGATGAGGATGAAAATACAACACGATTAAGGCCGAATAATTCGTACTTACATGATAATGTGGATTAAAAAATAAAGTATTATGAGTTTACAAAAACAAATTGACCAGGATATAAAACAAGCTATGCTTGCCAAAGAGAAGGACAAGCTTGTAGCGTTGAGAGCTATTAAGTCGGCTTTATTGCTGGCAAAAACAGAAAAAGGTACCACTGAATCATCTGATGAAGCAGAACGGAAGCTTTTACAAAAACTTGTAAAACAACGTAAAGAATCGGCAGAGATTTATCAGCAACAAGGAAGAAACGATTTAGCAGACAAAGAACTGGACGAAGCTAAGATTATCGAAAATTATTTGCCTGAACCAATGAGTGATGAAGAACTTACCGGCTTAATAAAAGGTATTATCGATGAAGTAGGGGCTTCTACTATGGCAGATATGGGAAAAGTAATGGGTATAGCAAACAAAAAATTGGCCGGAAAGGCCGAGGGGAAAGCTATTGCCGAAAAAGTAAAGTCGCTGTTAAATCAATAATATTTTTTATTTAATTTTTATGTTAAGAAACCTGCTATTAAGTTACGCAGGTTTTTTTGTTCGTAATCGGACAATTATTTGCTAAATCGGACAATAATTAATTCATTGTATTTTGTATATAGATTTAAAATTCAGCATGTTGGTTGAATTAGCACAGGTATTGTATTAGGTGGTGAGAAATTAATATTTACAGTTATGTTTACCAATTATTTTAAAGTCGCTTTTCGGAATTTAATTAAGCATAAAGGATTTGCCTCAATAAATATCTTGGGTTTATCCATAGGCCTGGCCAGTGCAATGCTCATTTTATTTTATGTAATGGATGAGTTAAGTTACGATGATCACCACAAAAAGGCCGAACAGATATACCGGATTTCCCTAAAAGGGCGTGTAGCAGGACAAGATTTGAATATTGCTTTATCTTCTGTTCCTTTAAGCGAAGCTTTAGTAAATGATTATCCTGAAGTGTTAAATGCCGTTAAATTAACTTTTAACGATGGGATTATTTTAAAGTATAAAGATCTTAGTTTTGTTGAAGACCGTGTAATGTATGCTGATTCAAGCTACGCTGGAATTTTTACTGTGGGGTTTATTGATGGTGACCCGAATAACTTTATGAATCGTCCCAATACCATTGCTATTACCAAATCGGCTGCTAAGAAATATTTTGGCAGTGAGAATCCTTTAGGAAAAATGATTGAATTTGGTGATGAACAAACTTTATTTGAAGTTACTCATCTCGTAAAAGACTTACCTCACAATTCACATTTTCATTACGATTTTATTGTACCGTTTCTTAATAGCAGGTTATCTCTACCTGCTTTTGATATGTGGATTACTAATAATAATTACACGTATGTGTTGTTACAGGAAAATTTTAATCCGGAGAACCTGGAAGCAAAATTCCCTGAAATGATTAAGAAATATGTAGGCCCTGAATTTGAGAGTATATTAGGAACATCTTTTAGTGAATTTGAAAAATCAGATAGTAAGTGGGGCTATCATCTAACACCCATAAAAGATATTCATTTACATTCAAATCTCGATTATGAGATTGAGTCAAATGGTTCTATTAAAACCGTTTATATTTTTTCTGTCATAGCTATTTTTTTAATTGTGATTGCAGGTATTAATTTTATGAATCTTTCCACAGCACCTTCTGCCAATCGTTCTAAAGAGGTAGGTATTCGAAAGGTTGTAGGTTCTAAGAAAAAACAGTTAATAGCTCAATTTTTTATTGAATCAGTTTTAATAACTTTTATTTCATTAGTTATTGCCATTTTATTTGTTGAACTGGCTTTACCCTATTTTAATCAGTTTACCAATAAATCATTATCTGTAAATTATTTTGCTAACCCGGAAATATTAGTAGGATTAGTTATTTTAGGCATTGTAGTCGGATTTTTTTCCGGGAGTTACCCCGCTTTTTATTTATCTTCTTTCAGGCCAATAAAAGTTTTAAAAGGATCGCTCAATGCCGGTGCTAAAAATTCTTTGTTTAGAAATATTTTGGTTGTATTTCAGTTTGTAATTACGATTGTTTTATTTATTGCTACCCTGGTTGTTTATAATCAACTGAATTATATCAATAAAAAGGATGTAGGGTTTGAAAAAGACGGCCTGGTAGTTATTAAACGTTCTTTGTCTTTGGGAAATAGTGCAAATGTTTTTAAAGAAGACATATTAAAAAAACCAGAGATTTTAAATGCAAGTTACGTTACAACATTACCCGGACAAGATTATGGGAATACAGTATTTGTACCCGAAGGGTTAGGAGTAGATGAAGGACGGTCATTATGGTTTTGTGCTGCAGATTTTGATTTTGTTGAAACCATCGGTTTAAATATTGAACAAGGCCGATATTTTTCAAGCGATTTTGCATCAGATTCTTCTGCCGTTGTGGTTAATAGTGCTGTGTTAAGTACTATGGGATATGGCCATAAAACAATAAATAAAAAACTGACATTGGTTCAGGGTAATAACAATAACATTGATTTTAATATCATTGGGGTAACTAATTTTAATTTTGAATCGTTACATCATAATTTAAGGCCATTAGTTATTCTTTTAGACGATAGAGTTGCCGGAAATTTATTGGTTCGTGTGGATAAAGATAATATCTCTCAATCAATTAACTTTTTAAAGAATGAATGGGAAAAATATGCTCCCAACCAACCTTTTGTATATTCATTTTTGAGTAATGATCTGGAAATGAAATATCGTAATGAAAATAAAACGGGTGCTATATTTACATTATTTTCAATTTTAGCTATTGTTATTGCTTTGT
The DNA here is from genome assembly GCA_964635605.1 of uncultured Bacteroidales bacterium. Classification (GTDB taxonomy): domain Bacteria; phylum Bacteroidota; class Bacteroidia; order Bacteroidales; family UBA12077; genus UBA12077. Next base: position 3,281 of record CAZWPU010000011.1, read on the forward strand.
TAGGACTGTTAGGATTGGCTTCTTTTATGGCGGAACAACGTACCAAAGAAATTGGTATTCGGAAAGTGATGGGTGCTTCGGTAACTAAAATTATTGCTTTGCTTTCCAAAGAAATTGTATTTTTAATTATAATTTCTACATTAATTGCATGGCCTGTAGCATACTATTTAATGAATAAATGGTTGCAGGATTTTGCATTTAAGATAAATCTTCGTTTAGAAGTTTTTATCCTGGCCTCAGTAATTTCATTTTTGCTGGCCATGTTTACTGTTGGTTACAGAGCATATTCTGCAGCTACAGTTAATCCTGCCGATAGTCTTAGAGATGAGTGATGAGTATTTATTAATGTTTTTGAGATCATCTTTTTATTTTTGATGATCTCTTTTTTTTATTTTTGAAAATAAATAAGCCCGACAATTTAAATCATGAACAAAGTACTTATTATCAATTCAAACACAGAAATCACACCCTATCCTGTGGCTCCGCTGGGAGTGGCTCTTGTTGCTTCATCATTAAATAAAAAATATGAAGTTAAAGTTTTTGATGCTGCATTTAGTTCAGAAAAACAGTTAGTTGAATTGATAAAGGATTTTAAGCCTCATTTTATTGGTGTTGGATTACGGAATATTGATAATGTTACCATGCGCCGCTGCCAATGGTATCTCGAAAAGATAAAAACAGAGATTATAAATCCTGTAAAAGAAAATTTTAATGGGCCGTTAATTCTTGGAGGAAGTGGATTTAGTATTGCTCCTAAGCAAATACTTGATTTTTTTGAAGCCGATTATGGGATTGTTGGCGAAGCAGAGCATATACTCCTTGAATTGTTAGCCTCTTTAAACGAAGGAAAAGATGTTTATTTTGATAACGTGATATTTAAAAAACAAAAAGAACAATCCTTTTCCAAAAATAAAAATAAAAAACTCAACATACCACGAGCAAATATTGATTCATTTATTGATTATAATCCCTATAATACGCGCGGAAGTTATCCCATCCAAACTAAACGTGGATGTGCTTTCCAATGTATTTATTGCGCGTATCCTGCTATTGAAGGGAAAGAATACAGATTAAGGAATGTTAAAGATATTGTTGATGAAATTGAAGAAGTAGGTAAGAGAATACCTGGAGTCTCATTTGAATTTGTTGATTCTGTTTTTAATATCCCTCTAAATCAGGCCTTAAACATTTGCCAGGAAATTATAAAAAGAAACCTGAATCTGAAATTACGTACAATGGGGGTAAATCCTGGCATGGTTACTGAGAAACTTATTGACTTGATGATACAAGCAGGATTTACCCAGATTGATTGTACACCTGATTCTGCCTCTGAATCAATGATTAAATCTTATCGTAAGAATTTTACTAAAGATAAACTTATTGAATGTGCCCGGATTATTCGTAAATACGATATGCCCACCATGTGGTTTTTTATGTTAGGAGGCCCGGGCGAAACGCCGGATACTGTTTTAGAAACCTTTGATTTTATTGATCGCTATATATCGCATGAAGATATGGTGCATATTACAGAGGGTATTCGCATTATTCCCAATACTGAATTGTATCAAATTGCTTTAGCAGAAGGTGTTATTTCAAAAGATGATAGTGTTATTCATCCTATGTTTTATGTGAGCCCTACTATTGGTAAAGCAAAACTAGCCCAAATTCTTGAAAAGGAGATTTATAAGCGGGCAAATGTATTAAATTCAGTAAATACCTCGCCTTCACAGGAATTGTTGGCACAAGCTATGGATTATCGCAAAACATATCAAATCAACGAGCCTATGTTTAGAACATTATTAAGACTCAAAAAAGAGTATAAAAAAACGGAGTGATTTTTTCACTCCGTTTTAATTTTGTTTAGTAGTAATATTTTAATAAAACTTAGCTCTTTTGTCTACAATGTTTGCCGTTTCTTTCAACGCTTCAAAAGTTTCGTAATTGGCCCGGTTGCTAAATTGCATCATTCCTTGTTGTTGTTGCATTTCAACATTTCCATTGTCGGCAATATTAACCGATGTAACCTGGAATACATAAACACCTTTATTCCCCTTAACCGGATTTGATAATTTATCCTGTTCCAGAGTAGTGGCAACTGCAATAAGTTTTGGCTCAACACCAGCTTCGGGAACAGAGTAGGATCTGAAATTAATATTGGTAGCTGTTTTAACTTCAGTATTAAGTTTCGAAGCCAATGTTTGTATATTGTTGGTTTCAGCCATCTGCTGACGTATTTTTTCAGCAAGTTGTTCCGCTTTTTTCTCTTTCTTTACCTGAACAAGTATTTGCGATCGTATTTGTTCAAAAGGAGCTATGCCATCTTCTTTAATATCCGTAACAAAGCCAATAATAAATCGATCGCCTATTTTAAAAATTGGATCATTGTTTTGTTTAATGATTTCATGTTTATCTGTATTATAGATAGCCTTGATAAATTCTCTCGGATTCTCTAATCCGGGGATATTTTTATCATTCTCTTTTATATTACTGGCAATTTTTTTGGTTAATTTATTGTTTTCCTGAATGGCTTTGTTAAACTCTTCGTAAGTATGGTTGTTTCCTGCAAATTTACTTGCCTCGGCATAGTTATTATGAACAGTTTCCGAACTTGGTTCAAGTTTACGGCCTAATATAGCAACGTTAACTTTTTTAACTTCTTTTCCCCGGTCTGTTACCTGTGCAATATGTAAACCATATTGAGTGGGAATGGTTTTGTATTCGCCAACGTTGGCATTAAAACAACTATCGCTAAAAGGTTTGATCATTTCATTTGCTTTAAACCATCCTAAATCACCACCTTTTTCATTAGCTGCTTTATCAGCTGAATACTGAGCTGATAATTGGGTAAAGTTAGCTCCTGATTTCAATAGGTTAATTAAACTATCAGCAAGTGCATATATCTGGCTGTAATCTGTATCCTGTTGTGTAGGTTGTAATAAAATATGCCGTGCACGAACAGAGTCAGGTAAATATTTTATATCCGATAATTTCGCTAACTTAAATGTTTCATCTTCAAAATAAGGGCCATAAACATATCCCTTTTTTGCATCAAATATTTCTTCTTGAAGTTGTTCTGGCAGCTCATCTTTTTTATAGAAGTTATCATCAAAAGAAATATCGCTATTTAAACTAACAAAATTTTTGTCGTTTTCTGTTTGGGAAAAATCTTCGTAAATATCATTAATCCATGTTTCAGCTGCAATACGGTCAGCTTCGGAGGGTTTTATATCAAAAGTAACATATTCAATGCTTCTTGATGCGGTTTGTTTAAAATCATTTTCATGATTTTTATAATATGTCTTTAGATCACTATCGGTAATATTAACTAAGGAGTCTGGAATTTGGTTAAAATTCTGAGCAATGAAATTAAAGTCTACCGTTTTATTTATTTTGTTTAGCTCAGCCTCAGCTTCACTTTCTGTAACGTATAATCCTTTTTTAATCAGGTTGGTATATTTGGAAAATTCTCTCTCCTGTACCATTTGCTCTTCGATAAATAACCAATAAGCTTTCTGTTGTCCTGTTGGGTCCTGGTCGTATGTTTTTAGAAATTGAATCACGGCCATCGTATTTAACTGCCCTGTTTCGGGATTGGTAAATAAATTTTGAATGATAGGATGAATGTTTTCTCCCTGCACCATATCCCATAATTCTTGGCTGCTAATATCAATACCTAATTCTTTATATTCGTCTTTAAGAATATTTTGTCTTAAGATTTGTTGCCAGGTTTGTTCTTGAATACGTTGGATTGTTTGTTCATCAAGAGCATTTTCCCCGGATGTAAACTTGGTAATTTCAATTAAATTATTTAACTCTTTTTGGTATTTTTGGACTGAGATTGATTTTCCGGATATCTCAGCAATTTCAAATTGTGAATTTGAAAATAATGCTCCGCCTGAATTCAGAAAATCTCCTAAAATAAATGCCAATAGTGCCATTCCAATCACTATTGCAACTAATACGCCTGCTCGATTTCTAATTTTCTCTAAAGTTGCCATTGAATTTCTGTTTTTGTCTTAAAATTTAAAGGTTCGAATATAATAATTTAAATCTTTTTTTATAGTATGTTGCCATTTTATTAATTCGCAAATTTAATATTTTATTATTTTCTTTTAGCTTTATTTAGGAAAATTAAAAAAATATAGATAAAATTCATTCTATTAATTCTAATTTGATTAATTCTACCCTGGTGTTGGTTACTTTTAGGATGCTAAATTTAAAGTCGTCAATTAATATTTGATCATTTATTTTTGGAATACTTTCGGTGTGATATAAAATGTAACCGGCAAAGGTTTCGTATTCGTCATTTTCGGGGATATTTAAATCATATTTATCGTTGATATAATCGATTTCTAAACGGCCGGAAAAAATAAAATTTGTATCATTTAATTTTTTCTCATAATGCTCAATGAAATCATGTTCATCTTTTATTTCACCGAAAATTTCTTCTAAAATATCTTCTATCGTAATAATACCTGAAGTACCTCCAAATTCATCCACAACGATAGCTAATTGTTGTCCTGTTCTTATAAAATGGCGTAAAAGTTTATTGGCCTGCATTGACTCAGGAAATACAGGTAAATTTTTAATATATTTTTTAAAATTATTATCCCAGGTAAATAGATCTTTACTTTTTATGTAGCCTATAATATTATCAATGGAATCACGGTATATGAGTATTTTCGATAAGCCTGTATTTATAAATTTTTCTTTTAGTTCATCTAACGTGTCATCTATTTCAATGGCTACAATTTCTGTTCTTGGAATCATACATTCTCGAAGTTTTATATCGGAAAATTCGAGAGCATTTTTAAATAATTTAATGTCTGATCTTGTCTGCTCTTGGCTAGTTTTAGTGTTTTCGTTATCCCCAACAAGTTTATTGAGGTCTTCTTTCCCAAACTTTTTCTTTTTTGTTTTTTTTAACTTATCATTAAATATTATTTTAATTGATAAAGTTGATATGGCTGTTAGTAGCTTGGTTATAGGATACGAAAAAATATAAATAAGAAAGATGATTAAAGCGAACGAATTGATGATTTTGTTGGCAAAAATTTTTCCAAAAGTTTGTGGTAGAATTTCAATAATGGGGATTATAACAAGGCTTAAGAGTAAAACTCTAATCCAAAAACTTAGGGTGTAATGCAGACTGTGTTGCTGCAGAAGAGCTGATAGTTCGTAATTAATAAAATAGATAAAAATAATAAAGATAATGCTATAACAAATAACAATTGTAAGCGAGAAGTCCCAAAAATTTTTACTAATAAAAGTTAATATTTTGGAATGATAGTTATCTTTTCCTTTATCAAGCTCTAATTGTAATTGGTTTAGTGCACTAAAAGCTGTTTTCAGGGCCGAAAAAAATATTGTTAGAAAAAATAACAGCCCATATAAAAACGGATCATCCATTTGTTTTTCCCGAATTATTTGTTTTTTTGATATGTCGTTTTATTCGAAACATTAAAAAAGCTAATAGCGAAAATATAAAAAAGACATAACTTTTGGAAAAACCCTGGTAAATAGTTTGGTGTATTCCAGAAATCAAACAAAGTATTGATGTTATAATCCACAAAATCTCAACACTTCTGGCAAGTTTATTTCTCATCTTCAATATTAATCGTTCCCGATGTTTTTTTGATTTTCCAATTGGATAAATCCTGGTTAGATTCAAAACCGGTTCCATGGATAATTCCATCTTTATTTACAATACGAACAAACCGGTCTGAAAAAACCTTTTTCTTATTCATATCCCACACAAGGTATTCTGTATTAAGTGTATCTCCTTCTTCTTCGTTGATAGCAACTACATTGTTTTCAGCAGTCCATAAATTTTCTTTTTCATCAAATATTGCGTAGTTGGCTTGAATCGAAGAGCTTGGCGTTTGAGTAGAGTCGTAAAATTGTACGTGCAATCCTTTGGGAAATTCTGAATAAGGTTCTTCGATTTCGAGGTATCGGTTTATTTCTGGCGAAGTGATTTTTATTTTAATGATAGCATCTTCGCTGTAGATTATTTCTGTATTTTCAACAGCCATGGAAGGTGCATCAAGGTGCTTTGTCAATTTATTTATTTTTTCGATATCTCCTTTTTCACAGGCATTGAAAAAGATAATAATTCCTGCCAAAGCAGGAATTATTATTTTGTGTAACATATTATTTAAAAAATTATTTTGTTGTTCTAACGGTTGTTGTTTCATTGATCCAGCATCCTACAGTATATGTATCACCATTGTTATAACCTTCAAAAAAAGCATTCTCTTGATCAGGGAAGTGTGGGGTATAGGCTTTAATAAATTTATTGGCTTCATCAGCTAATTCAGGTTCTATCTGTTTTGCTTTTACAAATTGATCAACGGCAGCCCAGTAAACCGCTTTATGTTCAAATTCTTTCTCTCCACATGTTTTATTCCCTGCAGCATAAATATTACCTAACAATAGGTATGGATATCCACTTTCCGGATTTAATGCTGCCGATTTTAATGCATATTTTTTGGCCGTTTCGTAATTTCCCATTTTACGTGTAACATCTCCTAGCTCAAGATAATATTTTGCTTTTTCGATAATATCATCTTGTAGTTCAATTGCTTGATGGAAATATTTTGACGCTACTTGAAATTTTTCTTTTTTTGAACTTAATTTAGCAACTTCATAAGCTAATTCTGCATTGGGATCTAATTCGATTAATTTTTTTGCCATTTTGTAAAAGAGATCCGATTCGGTACATTTTGTTGAGCGCAATAAGTCTGTTGCCTTTGTTAAAAATTCAACATCTTCAGCATTTTGCTCAAATTTATTAGCATAAAAAGGAATTAAATCTTCGCAGCTTGCAGCACCACTCGATTCAAAAATTTTATCACATATATCTTTTGCTCTGTCTATACTTCCTTTTTTACCATTATTTAATATCTGATCTATTATGTCAGAAATTATTCCATAATCTTCAACTACTTGAGCTGCACTAATTTTATTAGCAGAAAATAAAAATTTTGAAGCATTCATAAAGGTTACTAATTGACCTGCTCCACTACCTGTCTTTTCAAGTTCTATGGACTCTTTAAGCCAATTATACCCTTTTTTCATATTTTCTGAAGTATTTTTTGAATGCTTAATAAAATCAGTCCCTTTTCTACCTAAAACATAGCCTTTTTGTCCATAATATTTTATTCGTTTATCATAAATTCTCATCATGCTATCTACAAGAATTTCTTTTTTTGCTTCATCTTGTTCTTTTTCTATTGCGTATTCAATCATCTTTATACCGTCAATATAAATATATTTGCTGGCTTTAGGACATTCTGAATAAACAATTTTCCAAGGGTCAATTGAAAGATTAAAATTATCTTGTTTTGCATATTCTCTATATAATGATAGGTTCATTATACAGCGTACACTGTCTTTACCATGTCCGTATTTTGATCCGTCTTCAACACCCTTCTGAGCAAATGAAAGCCCGATGGTTAAGGTTAAAAACAATGTTGTTAATATCCTTTTAGCAATTGTTTTCATAATTTTATTATGTTTTGATTAGTTAAATTTTCGTTTGATAAACCAGAAATCATATAGAGTTAAATTAATACCAAATGAAAAATAATTTTCTTCGATTAATCCATTATCTGTTGTTCCATTTTTACCATAAGCACAAGATATATTTAAACTTGTTTTCTGATTTGCTATCGGTAATCCTAGTCCAAAAGTTATGCCATAATTTTTTATTTGTTCTCCTTTTAGCTTTAAATAGCTGTTATTGTGGTAAAAACCTGCTCTGTAATTAATTCTGTTGAAATAATTTCTAAGTGATCTTTTGTTGGGTATATATTCAATTCCAAATCGTATCGTTTGTTCTGTTGCAAAATTGTCGTTTACATTTAACGATTTTATGTTTGACCAGTCTTGGTAACTATAATCAACACCAAATGTTAATTTGTCTTTGATGCCTGCTGTAAATCCAATACTGTATCTTTCCGGAATATCAACTTTGTAATTTGTAATACGTGAGCTGTTTATGGTATCATAATCACTTCGATAATTCGCTAAATAATCAATTACATTAACTTCGTATAGATTATAATTTTCGGTCATTAATATGGACTGATCATTGGTAGCATTAAAATTCACTTTGTTTGAATAAGAAAGCCCTGCAACATAAAAGTATTTTTCGCCAATTTTTCCATAGTATTGAAGGCCAAGGTCAAAGGTTACTTTATTCATTTGTATTTTATTAACGATAACCGTTGAATAACTTTCCGGTAAATCTAGATAAGCCTGATTGTATTGTTCGGTTGAACCAAATAAATAGTTTAGGTTAAAGCCAACGGAAAGGCCTTTGTAAATATTAAATGAGTTTGAAAAAAATAGTTGGGTAATCCCCCCATTTCCATAATAATTATATTTTTTATTAATGGTATCATTAAACTCGTAGATATCAGTTTGATTAATGTTATAACCAATTTTGGAGTAAGGTGTTACTCCTGCACTTGCCACCCACCATTTTTTTATTGGGAAAGAGATGGCAAGATGATCGAAAGCAAAATTATTAAATGTTAAACTATTATCATTTGACTTAAGCTCTTTGGTTATTCCATTAATCCCAACATCAAAAATAAAAGACATACTATCTTGGGCACTTATAGAAGCTGGATTTAAAAAATTAATTTGATTGTTCATGCGTAATCCTGCAGATATTCCTCCCATCGCTTTATTTTGGTTAAAGCCGCTTCGGTCAATTTCTCCAATACCAAATCGGGTATATGGCGAATTAGTAAGACTTTGTCCATCAATTTGTAGTAGGGTAATAATTATTAAACCTATGGTTAAAAATGTTTTTTTGATCATGCTTTTATGTTGTATTCTAAGATTTTGTTTAATCCAATAAAATTTAAATTCAAGTTTACAAAGATGGGATTTTTTAACTTTTTATCAAAAAAAATAGCATCCCCACCTGTTAAAATTACTTTTAAATGGTTAAATTTTGTTTTAAAGGTGTTTATATAGCTATCAATTTCAAATATCAAACTGTATTGTACTCCCGAAATTATGGCCTCTTTTGTGTTATCAGCAATTAATTGATAATTATTATTTTTTTCTTGCAATGGTAGCCGGTTTGTATAATCGTGCAATGCTCTAAATCGCATTTCTAGGCCTGGCGAAATTGTTCCTCCCAAATATTGATTTTGTCGATTGATAAAATCAAACGTTAAAGCTGTACCCGCATCAATAACCAGAACGTTGGTATTTGGGAAAATATTGTTTGCTCCAATAACTGAGGCTAAACGATCTTTGCCTAAAGTGTCTTTTGTTTGATATAAGTTCTCAATGGGTATTTTTGTTTTTTCGGTTAGTTCAATATAATATGTAAATTCAGACTGAAGAAAAGTTAAAAAAGAGGCTTCTAACTCTCGTACAGTAGAAAGAATAACATGTTTAATTTCCGGATATTTTCGGGAAATGTCCTGAATAATATTTGTGTTTAATGTGTTAAAATTGAAAACTTCTAAAATCTTTCCTCTTCGAAAAACAGCAAATTTGTTCCTGCTATTTCCTATATCAATGGTAAGGTTCATGAACATAATTTATTAAAAATCAGGCGTAAATATATAATAAATTATCAATTTTAATGGATTCTTTTTTCATTAATTTTGATGATTGATAATTTGTTGAAAAATATCGATCGCTTTTTGTATGCTATCAATTTTTTGAATACTTAAAGTAAGTTTGTTATTTATCTCTTTCATTTTTATAGATTGAGGATTATTTTGTAGAAAACTTAATATTTTAGCAAATACAGCAGATTTATAAAATAGTGAATCTTGATCGCTAATAAAATAGGCAACCAGTTTGTTGTTTTTTAGGATAATTTTTTCAACACCTAAATCTATCGCTAACCACCTTAGTTTTACAACATTCATTAATTCAGTAGTTTGTGGTGGAATTTCCCCAAAGCGGTCTTTTAGTTGTGCTTCGAAAGATAACAATTGATCTTCTGTTTCGGTATTATCTAATTCGCGGTAAAGCCTTATTCGTTCTGAGATATTGCTAATATACGTGTCGGGGAAAAGAATTTCCAGATCGGTATCTATTTGGCAATCGCTGATAAATTTTTGTTTTTGTATTTGTTGTTCTGTTTCTTTTTGGTGTTCCGATTCATAAAGTTCCCTAAACGACGTTTCTTTTAACTCCAAAATGGCTTCGTTTAAAATTCTGTGGTAAGTTTCAAATCCGATGTCGGTAATAAATCCACTTTGTTCGGCTCCTAATAAATTTCCGGCTCCTCTGATATCTAAATCCTGCATGGCAATATTAAACCCACTCCCTAATTCTGAAAATTCTTCAATCGCTTTTAATCTCCGTCGGGCATCCTGGGTAACAGAAATAAGGGGTGGAGCTAACAGGTAACAGAAAGCTTTTTTGTTAGACCTCCCTACGCGTCCGCGAAGTTGGTGTAAGTCACTTAATCCGAAATTCTGGGCATTATTAATAATCATTGTATTGGTATTGGGAATATCAAGTCCGGATTCAACAATTGTTGTAGCAATTAATACATCATATTCATATTGAATAAAATCGAGCATTACTTTTTCAAGCTTTTTACCTTCCATTTGTCCATGTGCAACAATGGTTCTAACATCAGGGCATAACTTATTAACCAATTTTTCTACTTCGTTGATATTTTGTACCCGGTTATGAATAAAAAATACCTGCCCATTCCGTTGAAATTCATAATCAATAGCTTCTTTAATGATATCTTCATTGAACGTATGGAGTTCTGTGATGATTGGATAACGGTTAGGCGGGGGGGTATTGATGATCGACAAATCACGAGCTCCCATCATGGAAAATTGTAGGGTTCTTGGTATGGGTGTAGCCGTTAATGTGAGTGTATCAACATTGATTTTTAATTTTTTTAACTTTTCTTTTACCGATACGCCAAATTTTTGTTCTTCGTCGATGATAAGCAATCCCAGATCTTTAAATTTTATTTCTTTTCCTACCAGGCGATGGGTACCAATAATAATATCAATTTTCCCTTCGCTTAGATTTTTTATAATATCTTTTTGTTTTTTGGCCGATCTGAGACGGCTTAAGTACTCAATATTACAAGGGAAATTTGCTAATCGTTCAGTAAATGTTTGATAATGTTGAAGAGCAAGGATCGTTGTGGGAACAAGAATAGCCACCTGTTTATTGTCTGATACTGCTTTAAATGCTGCACGTACAGCAATTTCTGTTTTCCCAAACCCAACATCACCACAAACAAGCCTGTCCATGGGTGTTTTAGACTCCATATCCTCTTTTACGGCTATTGTTGCCGTTAGTTGATCGCGGGTATCATCGTAAATAAAAGATGACTCCAGTTCTTTTTGCATATACGTATCGGCAGCATAAGAAAAACCTTTTTGTGCTTTACGTTCTGCGTAGAGCTGAATAAGTTCTTTGGCAATATCTTTTACTTTTTTTTTGGTATTTTGTTTAAGTTTCTGCCAGGCTCCGGTACCTAATTTATATATTTTGGGTGGCTCAGAATCTTTCCCTTTATATTTACTTATTTTATGTAATGCATGTATACTAACATATAGGGTATCCTTGTCTTTGTAAACTAGTTTTATGGCTTCCTGTGTTTTACCATTGATTTCAATTTTTTCTAATCCTCCAAACTTACCTATACCATGATCGATATGCACCACATAGTCACCAGGATGAAGCCCTGTCAATTCACGAAGGGTTAGCTGTTCTTTCTTTTGTAAGCTGTTTTTGATGTTAAATTTATGGTATCGGCCAAAAATTTGATGATCAGTATAAAAACAAGTTTTGATCTTATGATCAATAAATCCTTCATGAAGCGTTTTTAAAACAGGGATAAAAGTTATTTCAGGATTTATATCCTTAAAAATATTTTGTAATCGTTCAATCTGCTTTTCGTTATCGGAAAGAATGTAGGTCTGGTAACCTTTTTCGAGGTTAGAAATAATATTTTCGCCAAGCAGGTTAAAATTTTTGTTAAAAGCAGGTTGGTGAGCAATGTTGAATTTTATTTCGCTGCTGTTAAAATAATTTTTTTGTCCAAATTCAATGTGCGGTGAGTCTTGAATAGATTGTATTAATTGATTGGATGGAATAATTAGCTCTTCGCGATTTTCTTCGGTTAGTTTATTATAAATCTGTAAAGCTTTATCGGCAATAAATGATAGGTTATCGGTCCATATTGTGGTATTTGAAGGTAAGAAACTGAAAAACGACTCGGTTTGTTTTAGCGCTGTATTCTCTGATACAGGATTTACAATTTTAGGTATAATAGAAATTTTTTCGAATTTTTCTTTCGACAATTGATTTTCAATGTCAAAAGAGCGAATTGACTCTACCTCGTCGCCAAAAAAATCTATTCGAAAGGGATGATCCGATGCAAAAGAAAATATGTCAATTATACTTCCACGAATTGAGTATTGTCCAGGTTCATAAACAAAATCAACATACTGAAAATGGTATTCTTGCAACACTTCCTCAATAAAATCAATATTTACTTTTTCTCCAACACGTAAATGGAGGGTTGATTGTATAAGGTTGTTTTTGTTAACGACTTTCTCGACAATTGCTTCGGGGTAGGTTGTAATGATGAGTTTTTTATTGTCAGCCAATTGGGTGAGAGCTTCCGAACGAAGCAATAAATTAGCACTATCTTCTTCACCGTAAATTATAGATCGTTTATATGAAGTAGGAAAAAAAGCTGCTTCTGATTCTAAAATATTAGAGATATCGTTATGAAAATAGGCTGCATCTTCTTTGTCTTGAGAAATAAAAAGATGGGCTTGGTTGCTGTTATTCATAATTGTTGCAGCAACAAGACTTTTTGACGATGCTTGCAAACCATTTAAATAAAAATTTGAATTTCCATTTTTGCTTGTTTGCAAAATTTTGTTAACCTGAGGGTGTTTATTATAAAATTGTAAAATTTCCCTGAGTTGTATAATTTTAAGATTATCCATAAAGTAAAAAGGCAGTTGTATTATCAACTACCTAATGCAAAAAAAAGTTTATTTTATTCAGAACTATTTGTGTTTTTTTAAAAATTCTTCTGCTTTATCTACCATTTTTGTTGACCCGGTATAAAAAGGAACACGTTGGTGTAATGATTCTGGTTTTAAGTCTAATATTCTTTGTTCTCCATCAGTGGCTTTGCCTCCGGCCTGTTCGGCAATGTAAGCAATAGGATTACATTCGTATAAGAGTCTTAATTTTCCCTTAGGAGCTTTTGCTGTTTGAGGATAAATAAATATTCCTCCTTTTAAAAGGTTTCTATGGAAATCGGCTACCAATGATCCAATATACCTTGCCGAATATGGCCTTTTGGTTTCTTTATCTTTTTCCTGACAATACTTAATGTATTTTTTTACTCCCTCCGGGAAGTTATTGTAGTTCCCTTCATTTAACGAATATATTTTTCCTTCCTCAGGAGTCTTTATATTGGGATGTGAAAGGCAAAATTCACCGATACTGGTATCTAGGGTAAAGCCGTTAACTCCCATGCCGGTGGTGTATACAAGCATAGTAGATGAGCCGTAGATAATATAACCTGCAGCAATTTGTTTATTCCCTTCCTGTAAGAAATCTATAAGTTGAGCTTTTTCTCCACGTGGAGAGATTCGGCGATAAATTGAAAAAATTGTTCCAATGGAAACATTAACATCAATATTTGATGAACCATCAAGTGGGTCCATACAAACAATATATTTCCCGTCTAAAGATAGTTCATCTTCAAAAGTAATAATTTCCTGATCTTCTTCGGAAGCAATACCGCAACATTCACCACTGTCTTTTAAAGCAGCTGTAAATTGCATATCAGCAAAAACATCCAGTTTTTGTTGATTTTCTCCTTGTATGTTTACATTTCCGGCTTCGCCAAGTACATCAACTAAACCAGCTTTATTAACTTTTTTGTGTACTACTTTTGCCGCAATGCCAAAGTGATGTAATAAGTTAGATAATTCTCCCTTTGCATAAGGGATATTTGCCTGTCGGCGGATAATAAATTCGTTGAGTGTGGTTATATTGTATCCTTTCATTTGAAAACTAAGGTTTTGGTTTTGCAAGCCCAAAAATGCCTGATTAAATAAGTAGCATTATTATTACAAAAATAATTTTAATTTTATGAATATGAACAAAATATTTAAAAAAACGGCATAATAGTAAGTTTATTTGTTTTATCACCATTTTAAAAATAAGAAATGCTAAATTTGTAAGCTTTGCTTATGATAAAAAATGCGCAAAAAATGATTGTTTATAAATTTGGTGGAGCTTCGGTTAAGGATGCACGTGGAGTAAAAAATCTTTTTCGTATTGTAAAATCTGTTTCCGATAAATTGATTATCGTTGTATCTGCATTTGGTAAAACAACTAATGCGTTAGAAGAAATCCACAAACTATCATACGATAATTTAGTGTTGTGTAAAGATAAAATTAAGAATTTATTTTTATATCATTATCGTATCATGGATGAACTTTTTGATGATAAAAAACATCCAATATTTGATATCATTAAATTGGAATTCGATTATTTACAAGAATACGTTGAAAATAAAGAATACGGCACATTTGATGAGAAATATGACCAGATTATTTCTTTTGGTGAGATTTTTTCTACAAAAATTATTAGTGAATATCTTAATAAAACAGGTTTTGCGAATCAATGGATTGATATAAGAAAATCTTTGGTTACCGATGCAACATTTCGTGATGCTGACGTTGATTTTACCTTATCAGAAAAGAAGATAAAATCAACGTTTAATTTTAATCATAATGGTATTTATTATATTACACAAGGTTTTATTGGTGGAACAAAAAATGGATTAACGACTACATTAGGACGTGAGGGGTCTGATTATACAGCCGCTTTGCTGGCTTTTTTTTTAGATGCTGCAGAAGTGGTGGTTTGGAAAAATGTTGAAGGGATTTTAAATGCCGATCCACAATATTTTACCGAAACCTCTAAGTTAAACAAATTGTCGTACCAGGAAACCGTAGAACTGGCTTATTTTGGAGCTAAAGTAATCCATCCCAAAACAATAAAGCCTTTACATAATAAAAATATCCCGTTAAAAGTAAAATCTTTTATGAATCCTAAAGGAGACGGCACGGTAATTCAGTGTTTTGAAGAGTATGAAGAAGATTTGCCTGTTATTATATTAAAAAAACAGCAGGTGCTGGTGAGTTTATTTCCCAAAGATTTATCATTTGTTATTGAGGATGAGTTGAGTAAGATTTTTAAATATCTTTCGGATCATCGAATAAAAGTGAATTTAATTCAAAATTCAGCCATTAGCTTTTCATTTTGTTTTGACAATACCAATAATAAAGTAAAAAAACTGATTGAGCATCTTAAAGAAGATTTTAAAGTGCTTTATAATGATAACCTGGAGTTATTAACCATTCGCCATTATTCTGATCAGGCCATTAATAAGGTAATAAAAGGGCGAAAGGTTTTTATTGAACAGCGAAGCCGCCATACAGCTCATTTTGTGGTGAAATAAATTATCCAAAGGCTTGAATAATTTTGTCTGCTAAAAATTCAGAAAGTTTAACATTTGATTCGTGTGTCCACCCTGCAATATGAGGGGTTAGAATTACACGATTGCTTTTTATAAGATAACTAAAAGCATCTGGTAATTCCTCATTAGAATGCAAACTCTCGAACGATGTTTTTTCGTATTCTAATACATCCAGGGCAGCACCTAATATTTTGCCCGACTGTAGGTTTTTTACTAAATCTTTCGTTTTTAATACTTTTCCACGGGCTGTATTTATTAGGTATATATTTTTTTTAAATTGATGAATAAATTGGTCATCAACCATTAAATGGGTTTCGTCGGTTAATGGAACATGTAAACTTAAAATATCGGTTTTATTGAATAAATCATCCAGTGTTTTCTCCGTTACATGTTCGTCAGAATAGTTAAACTTGTATTTATCATAAGCAATAACCTGAGCTCCGAAACCTTTTAATCGTTGAGCAAAAGCACTTCCCATATTCCCATAGCCAATTATACCAACGGTTTTTCCTTTAATTTCTGTTCCGCGATTTTCTTCTCTAATCCATTGTCCATTTCTAACCTCAGTGTCAGCTTTTATTATATTATTAAATAAACATAGCAGCATTCCCAAGGCATGCTCGCCCACAGCATCTCTGTTGCCTTCGGGCGAGTTAAAACATTTTATGCCCTTATTTTTGGCATATGGGGTGTCGATATTTTCTAATCCGGCACCTACTCTTCCGATAAATTTAAGATTCGTAGCTTTATCAATAATTGTTTTATCAATTTTAATTTTACTTCTTATAATAAGCCCTTCATACTCAGAAATTATTTCATTGATTTCTTTTTCCTCAATACCTGGGTTATAATCGCAATAAAAACCTGCATTTGATAATTTTTCAGGTAAAATCTGGTGTGTTGAGTCGACAAAAAGTATTTTGTTTTTTTTAATCATAGGGTTAGTCGTTAAAATATACTTTAAAAGCAGGCTTATATCCTTTTATTTCTCCTTGGTTATTGTATATCTCGTAGGCCAACATAATAGAATGCACCTTTTTTATCATGGTATTATTTTGATTATTGTAGTACCAGGCTTCTTCGTATTGTACTTTAGCAATATTGTTTCGATCAAACTCAGAAATTTTTTCTAATTTTTTTATATCTTCAATGGTTAGAATACTATCATTGAAGAAATCGTATGGAGTAAGTTCTCCTGAATAAACCGCATTAAAAATTTGATTTACTAAAGATGTTTTATCCAGTTTTCTTAAGCAGAAATCAGTCCATTCATTATTATCCGGATTTTTTATAATAACATCATTAATTATAGTGTCTGCAATGATTTCAAAGTTTTCAAATCCTTCAAATTTTAACTGAACCGTTTCTTTCGGTTGTTTATCACATCCAATAAACATGATTAAGATAAATGAAATAAATAATAAATTTTTCATATATGAATTTTAAAAATTACGATCTGTTGAATTTCAACCTCATCCCTTTTGTTTCTTCATTGAAATGATCATCCTTAAAAACAATATTGCCATTAACAATAGTATGTGTAATTTTTGAGTTAAAGCGTTGCCCTTCAAAAGGAGACCATTTACATTTATATAATATATTGTTTTTTTGAACGGTCCATGAATCTTGTACGTCAACCAAAACCAAATCAGCCCAATATCCTTCGCGGATATACCCTCTTTTATCAATTTGGAAAATATCTGCAGGAGTATGGCACATTTTGTTTACAACTTCCTCAAGCGAAATTTTTTGTTGATGGTATAATTCTAACATCGCTACAAGTGAATGTTGTATAAGAGGGCCACCAGATGCTGCTTTGAAATAACTGTTTTCTTTTTCTTCTAATGTATGCGGAGCATGGTCGGTAGCTACAACATCAATTTTATTATTTTTTAATCCCTCTAATAATGCATCCCTGTCTTTTAACGTTTTTATTGCAGGATTCCATTTTATACGTGTACCATGTTTGGGATAATCCATATCAGAAAACCACAAGTGATGCACACAAACTTCAGCCGTAATTTTCTTGTTTCTCGAAGGAATACTTTGATTTAATAAATCAAGTTCTTTAGCTGTACTTAGATGTAAAATATGTAATCGAGAGTTATATTTTTGGGCTAATTCAACGGCTAGAGATGAGGATTTATAACACGCTTCTTCACTTCTTATTGTTGGGTGATAGTGAATAGGCACATTTTCACCGAATTCTTTTTTAAATTTTAAAATATTGTTTTTAATCGTAGTGTCATCTTCACAGTGGGTTGCTATTAATAAAGGCGATTCTGAAAAAAATTTGGTTAGTGCTTTATCATCAACAAACATATTCCCTGTCGAAGAACCCATAAAAACTTTAACTCCACATACCTCTGTTGGATTGATTTTTTTTATCTCACTAAGATTTTCGTTTGTGGCACCTAGATAAAATGAAAAATTGGCTAAAGATTTTTGAGCAGCCAAATCAAATTTATCAGCTAACAATTGTTGATTTATAGCTTGAGGAATGGTATTAGGCATTTCCATATATGAAGTGACGCCACCGGCTATAGCAGCTTTCGATTCAGTATAAATATCTGCCTTTTGGGTTAATCCCGGCTCCCTGAAGTGAACATGGTCATCAATTATTCCTGGGAAAAGATATTTTCCTTTCCCATCAATTACTTGTTTAACTTTAATTGTATTTTCTTCTTTAGGCGAAAGGATTTTAGTTATTTTTCCTTGGTTAATTAATAAACTGCCAGGTTGTTGTGTCCCTTCATTTACAATGATAATATTCTTGATAAGGAGATCCATCTGCAACTAAAATTTTATATTTCTTTATTATATTTTCTAAAGAAACTGTTTACTTTCATTTTAATAACTCCCCAAACAGCTTCGTTAAATATTCCACCACTCATTTTAGAAGCTCCTTCCTGTCTTTCAGTGAAAATAATCGGAATTTCAACAATATTAAAACCAAGTTTCCAGGCAGTAAATTTCATCTCAATCTGAAAAGCATAACCTTTCAGTTTTATTTTATCAAGTTTTATCGTTTCTAATACTTTTCGTTTATAGCATTTAAAACCTGCTGTAGTATCTCTAATTTTCATTCCTGTGATTAACCGTACATAATACGAGGCAAAATAGGACATAAGCACCCTGCCCATTGGCCAGTTCACTACGTTAACTCCAGAAATATATCTCGATCCGATAGCTAGGTCAGCCCCATCTGCAGCACATGCTTTATAAAGCCTGATTAGATCATCTGGATTATGAGAAAAATCGGCATCCATTTCAAAAATGTAATCATATTTATGATTTATTGCCCAATTAAACCCTGTAATATATGCGGTTCCTAAGCCTAATTTGCCTTCTCTTTCAATTAAATGTAATTTTTTAGGAAATTTTTTTTGTATTGTTTTAATAATATCAGCAGTGCCATCTGGTGAATGATCATCAATAATTAATAACTCAAAAGGTACGCTTAATGAAAAGATATAAGTAATCATCTTTTCAATATTTTCTTTTTCATTATAAGTAGGAATGATAACTAGATTTTTAGTATTGCTCATTATAAAAAAGGTTAATATGATTTTATACTTAGCGAAGATATAATTTTTATTTCAAATAACTGTTTTATATTGTTGTTTGAGCTTATTATATAAAAATTATTTTACTATTAACCAACATTTTAAAATTTTTACAGAAATTAGTGCGTAAATTCGGTAGGTTAATTAAAACATAAATGTATATTTGCACTCCCAATTCGGAAAAACAGTTCTAAAAAAAGGAAAAAAACTTCG
>CAZWPU010000012.1:0-21491 GCA_964635605.1 uncultured Bacteroidales bacterium
TCTGAAAGTGAATATCATGTGAATATCCAAGACTAAGTTCAAGAATTTGTCCTTTGGCTTCGGCTCGATAACCTACACCCACTAACTCTTGTTGAATAGTATATCCTTCTGATACTCCAATAACCATATTGTTGATTAAAGAACGATATAAACCATGTAATGATTTATGACGTTTTTCTTCACCTAATCGTTTTAATTCAACCTGGCCATCTTTCACTTCAACCTGAATATCTTGATCTACCTTTTGTGATAATTCACCTTTTGGCCCTTTCACCAATACCTCATTTGTATCATTTACAGTAACTGTAACGCCTCCGGGTATTTTAATGGGTAATATTCCAATTCGTGACATTTAAATATCCTCCTTTTTAATGTACATAACATAAAACTTCACCACCCACGTTCAAGGTACGAGCTTCTTTATCCGAAATAACTCCTTTTGATGTAGATAAAATAGCCACACCTAATCCATTAAGTACCCTTGGAATTTCATCGGCTCCAACATATTTTCTCAGCCCGGGTTTACTTGCCCTGATAATTGTTCGAATAGCTGGGGCTTTTGTTTCTGGGTGATATTTTAATGCTATTTTAATAATACCTTGTTTATCGTCATCTTCAAACTTATAGGATAAAATATATCCTTTATCAAATAATATTTTGGTAATATCTTTTTTTAGGTTTGAAGCTGGAATTTCTACTACTCTATGACCTGCCATCACGGCATTTCTAATGTGAGTAAGATAATCTGCTATAGGATCTGTGATCATATCTCTTCTTTATTTTAATTACAATCTACCAACTTGCCTTCTTAACTCCGGGGATTAACCCTTTTGATGCCATTTCTCTAAAGGTAATTCTACTTATCCCAAATTGTCGCATATATCCTTTTGGTCGTCCGGTAATTAAACATCTGTTGTGTAACCGGATTGGATTAGAGTTTTTTGGTAATCTGCTTAATCCAACATAATCACCTTCAGCTTTAAGCTTTGCTCTTTTCTCAGCGTACTTTTCAACCAATTTTTGTCGCCTTCTTTCTCGGGCTTTCATTGATTCTTTAGCCATACTATTTATTTCTTTTTAATATTTTTAAATGGTATTCCAAATTCGCGTAACAAGGCTAATCCTTCTTCATCAGTTTTAGCAGTAGTAACAAATGTAATTTCTAATCCTAAAATTTTATTGATTTTATCAAGATCAATTTCAGGAAAAATAATTTGTTCCTGTATACCTAATGTATAGTTTCCGCGTCCGTCAAACTTAGAACTAACACCGTTAAAATCTCTGATTCGTGGTAAAGAAATAGCAATAAGCCTTTCCATAAACTCATACATTTTATCTCTACGCAAAGTTACTTTCACACCAATAGGCATTCCTCTACGTAACTTAAAGTTAGAGATATCTTTTTTAGAGTAAGTTTTAACAGCTTTTTGCCCAGCAATAAGTGTTAATTCTTCTTGTGCAGTTTCGATCATTTTTTTATCGGCAACTGCCTGACCCACGCCCTGGTTTAGCGTTATCTTAACCAGCCGGGGAACTTCCATAATTGTTTTATATTTAAATTCCTTGGTTAAAGCTGGTATAATCTCTTTTCTGTATTTTTCTCTTAATAAAGGCGTATATTCCATTACTTAATCTCCTCTCCTGATTTTTTTGAATATCGCACTAATTTATTTTTATCATTTCTATTTCTCCCAATTCTGGTTGGTTCTCCTGTCGATGGGTCAACAACCATTAGGTTAGAAATATGAATTGGTGCTTCCATTTTTACAATTCCACCTTGTGGATTATTTGCATTAGGCTTTGTGTGTTTAGAAACCATATTCACACCTTCAACAATTGCTTTTTCCTTGTCGTAAATTACTTCAAGTACTTTGCCTTGTTGTCCTTTATATTCACCTGCATTTACGTAAACCGTATCGCCTTTTTTTATGTGTAATTTCTTCCTTTGCATTGCAGCAATGATTTTAAATTATAATACTTCTGGAGCTAATGAGATGATTTTCATGTAATTTTCACGTAATTCTCTTGGAATTGGACCAAAGATACGTGTTCCACGAATCTCACCTGTATTATTTAACAATACAACAGCATTGTTATCAAAACGAATATAAGAACCATCGGGTCTACGAACTTCTTTTCTCGTTCTCACAACAACAGCTTTAGATACTGTTCCTTTTTTTATTTCACCTGATGGTAAAGCACTTTTAACAGTTACTACGATCTGATCGCCAATAGAAGCATATCTTTTACGTGTACCACCTAATACGCGTACACATAATACTTCTTTGGCTCCGCTGTTGTCAGCAACTGTTAGTCTACTTTCTTGTTGTATCATGACTATTTAACTCTTTCAATAATTTCTACTAATCTCCAACATTTATTTTTGCTTAAAGGCCTTGTTTCCATAATTCTAACAGTATCGCCTATATTGCAAGTATTTTCTTCATCGTGTGCAATAAACTTTTTCCTGCTTTTGATGAATTTGCCGTACTTTAGATGTTTTACTTTTCGTTCTACAGCAATTACAATGGTTTTATCCATTTTATTGCTAACAACAACACCAATACGTTCTTTTCTCAGTCTTCTTGTTGTTTCCATTGTTAAAAATTAACTATTCGAATTTTCTTTTAATTCTCTTTTACGCAACTCTGTCATTAATCTTGCAATATTCTTGCGTGTTTGTTTAATTTTCAAAGGATTGTCTAAAGGAGACACGGCATGATTAAGCTTTAGACGAGTAAGTATCGTTTTTTCAGTATCGATTCTTTCCTCAATCTCCTTTGTTGTTAATTCTCTAATTTCAGAATTTTTCATTTCTCACTAATTTATGTTTTCAACATAATCACGTCTTACAACGAACTTCGTTGAGATTGGTAATTTTTGAGCTGCAAGACGTAATGCTTCTTGAGCTACTTTAAAAGATACACCTTCGGCTTCAATTAAGATACGTCCGGGTCTTACTGGTGCTACAAATCCTTCTGGTGCTCCACGTCCTTTACCCATACGTACTTCTGCTGGCTTTTTGGTGATTGGTTTGTCTGGAAAAATCCTTATCCAAATCTGACCTTCACGTTTCATATAACGAGTCACTGCTTGTCGAGCGGCCTCAATTTGGCGTCCTGTAATCCAGCACTCTTCTAATGCTTTGATTCCAAAGGAACCAAAAGCCAATTGATTTCCTCGCTGGGCATTTCCTTTCATTTTGCCTTTTTGGACTCTTCTGTATTTCGTTTTCTTCGGCTGTAACATTCCAATAATTAATTTAAATTATCTCTTATTTTCTTTTTTTCTTGAAGCCACCTTTAGATGGTTTATGGTTTTTCGAAGCACCAATATTTGGAGAAAGATCTCTTTTTCCATAAATCTCACCTCTACAAATCCATACTTTAATACCAATTAAACCAACTTTAGTTAGTGCTTCACTTAACGTATAATCAATATCAGCGCGGAATGTGTGCAATGGTGTACGTCCTTCTTTATATACTTCAGTACGAGCCATTTCGGCACCACCCAAACGTCCTGATATCTGAACTTTAATTCCTTCAGCACCCATTCGCATGGTAGAAGCAATTGCCATTTTAATAGCTCGTCGGTATGACACTTTACCTTCGATCTGTCTTGCAATAGCATTGCCAACGATAGTAGCATCAAGTTCCGGTCTTTTCACTTCGAAGATATTAATTTGAACCTCTTTACGAGTAATCTTTTTTAACTCTTCTTTAAGTTTATCTACTTCCTGGCCACCTTTACCAATAATAATTCCCGGGCGTGCGGTATTAACAGTAACGGTTATTAATTTTAAAGTTCTTTCAATAACAATCTTAGATATACTTGCTTTAGCTAATCGAGCTTCAAGATATTTTCTAATCTTATTATCCTCAACCAACTTATCAGCATAGTTTTTTCCACCGTACCAATTAGAATCCCATCCTTTAATGATTCCCAATCGATTTCCTATCGGATTAACTTTTTGTCCCATCTATTGTTCTGTTTGAGTATCGTTGTTATTTAAATTATCCAGCACTAATGTCACGTGATTTGATCTCTTTCTAATTCTGTGAGCTCTACCTTGTGGAGCCGGTTGAATTCTTTTTAAAGTTCTTCCACCATCAACAAAGATCTCTTTCACGATTAATTTGCTATCTTCTATTCGAACACCTTCGTTTTTTTCCTGCCAGTTAGCAATAGCTGACAAAAGTAATTTTTCTAAACGATTTGATGCTTCTTTCGAACTATATTTCAATACATCAAGAGCTCGATTTACTTCCATACCTCTCACCATATCAGCAACTAATCGCATTTTTCGTGGCGAGGTAGGGCAATTTCTAAGTTTAGCAAAATATTGATTTTTTTTGCTTTCTTTTATCTTATTCGCTCTTATTCTTTTTCTTGCACCCATTATAATCTAATATTTTTAAATAATACTATCGTAGGTTTATTTTTTATTTCCGGCATGGCCTCTAAACGTTCTGGTTGGAGCAAATTCTCCTAATTTATGTCCTACCATATTTTCAGTAACATATACCGGGATAAATTTATTTCCATTATGAACTGCAATAGTATGCCCAACAAAATCTGGTGAAATCATTGACCTGCGTGACCAGGTTTTAACTACAGATTTTTTCCCTGATTCGTTCATTTCAAGAACTCTTTTCTCAAGTTTATAATCAATAAATGGGCCTTTTTTCAATGATCGACTCATAGCAATCTTTTTTATTTCTTACGTTTTTCAACAATATACTTATTCGAAGCCTTTTTTCTGGCTCTTGTTTTGTAACCTTTGGCAGGTACTCCATTTCTTGATCTTGGATGACCACCTGAGGCTCTTCCTTCACCACCACCCATAGGATGGTCCACTGGATTCATCACAACACCACGTACTCTTGGTCTTCTTCCCAACCATCTTTTACGTCCGGCTTTGCCTGATATTTCAAGACTATGGTCGGCATTCGAAACAGTACCAATTGTAGCACGGCAAGTTGTTAAAATCATCCTTGATTCACCAGAGGGTAACTTAACAATTGCATATTTCCCATCGCGAGATGTAAGCTGTGCATAAGATCCAGCACTCCGGGCTAATGCACCTCCTTTACCTGGATGTAATTCTATATTATGAATTATAGTACCTAATGGAATGCTTGATAAGAACAATGTGTTTCCTACTTCTGGGGCAACTCCTTCTCCAGATTTAATTTTTTGTCCTACTTGTAATCCATTAGGAGCGATGATATATTTTTTATCACCATCTTCATATACTACCAATGCAATTCTTGCGGTTCTATTTGGATCGTATTCAACACTTTTTACCGTAGCTTCCATTCCATCTTTGTTGCGCAAAAAATCAATGATTCTATATCTTTGTTTATGGCCTCCGCCAAGATATCTCATAGTCATTTTCCCATCACTATTTCTACCACCTGATTTTTTAAGGGGTGCTAACAAAGATTTTTCCGGTGTACTTTTGGTGATTGTATCAAAAGCACCAATAATTTTATGTCTTTGTCCTGGTGTTACAGGTTTTAATTTTCTTACTGCCATATTAATTAAATATTGCTATAAAAATCTATTTTTTCTCCTTCAACTAAAGTTACAATCGCTTTCTTAAATGATTTTGATTGTCCTTGAATAATTCCCGACTTAGTATAGCGGGATTTTTCCTTGCCCAGATAACGCATAGTATTTACAGCCTCAACTGATACACCATACATTTCCTCTACAGCATTTTTAATCTGTACTTTATTTGCTCTTTTATCCACAATAAAACCGTATCTGTTCAGGTCTTCGCCCTGTTCAGTCATTTTTTCGGTTACTATTGGTTTTAACAAAATATCCATTGGTATAATTTTTTCTAAATTCTAAACATTTTATGTAATGGTTCAATTGAGTTCTCTACAAAGAGGACAACTGATGCATTCACTATATCGTAAGTGTTTATATCTGAGATATTTACAACTTTAACATCCTGTAAATTTCTGGATGACAAATATATATTTTTATTTTGTTCAGATAAAACTAAAAGTACTTTTTTATCAGCTACTCCTAAATTATTTCTAAGATTAACAAATTCTTTGGTTTTAGGAACTTCAAAATTAAAGTTCTCTAGTACTTTAATTTTGTTGTCATTTGCTTTATAGCTTAAAGCTGATTTACGAGCTAGTTGTTTTACTTTTTTATTTAGCTTAAAAGAGTAATCTCTAGGTTTAGGACCAAATACTCTTCCTCCACCTCTAAAAATAGGAGATTTTATACTCCCAGCTCGTGCAGTTCCAGTACCTTTTTGTCGTTTAATCTTTTTTGTACTACCGGCGATCTCATTTCTTTCTTTTGCTTTATGAGTACCCTGACGTTTGTTAGCCAAATATTGTTTTACATCCAAATAAATGACATGATCGTTTGGTTCGATTTTAAAAATCGAATCATTAAGGGTAACTTTTTTACCGGTATCTTCGCCTGTTATATTAACTATAGATAATTCCATTACTTTTGAATAATTAAATATGATCCATTTGCACCAGGAACTGATCCCTTAACAACTAATAAATTATTCTCTTTAATAACCTTAATAACTCTAAGGTTGATGAGCTTAACTTTTTTATTACCCGTTTGTCCGGCCATTCTCATGCCTTTAAATACTCTCGAAGGATATGATGAAGCACCTAGTGAACCTGGCGCACGCAGTCTGTTATGCTGACCGTGCGTTTGTCCACCTACGCCATGAAAACCATATCGTTTAACTACACCTTGAAAACCTTTTCCTTTAGAGAAGCCGGCTACATCTACCCACATATCTTCATTAAATATGTCGATGGTAACATCTTCGCCTATTTCATAATCTTTAACAAAGTTCTTAAACTCGTGCAATACGCGTTTAGGTGTTTGTTTTGCTTTTTTAAAGTGTCCAATTAAAGGTCTTGATGTTCTTTTTTCCTTTTTTTCATCAAAAGCCAATTGGTAAGCATGGTATCCATCATTGTCAACGGTTTTCACCTGTGTTACAACGCATGGCCCGGCCTCAATAACAGTGCATGGAATATTTTTTCCCTCGGCACTGAAGATGGAAGTCATTCCGATCTTTTTTCCAATTAATCCTGGCATCGCTTTTCTTTTTTTACTTTATTATACTTTAATTTCTACTTCAACTCCACTGGGCAATTCCAGTTTCATCAACGCATCAATCGTTTTTGGTGTTGAACTATAAATATCCAACAAACGCTTATAAGATGATAGTTGGAATTGTTCTCTCGATTTTTTATTTACGAATGGAGAACGTAATACTGTAAAAACTCTTTTATGAGTAGGTAGTGGAATTGGTCCACTAACAACAGCACCAGTAGATTTTACTGTTTTTACGATCTTTTCGGCAGATTTGTCTACCAAGTTATAATCGTAAGATTTTAATTTAATTCTAATCTTTTGGCTCATTCTTATCCAAATTAAACAAATTCGCTTTTTCCTTTTGTTTTCTCTACAATCTCTTTAGCTATTTCAGTTGGAACTTCTTCGTAATGAGAAAATTCCATAGATGAAGTAGCTCGTCCTGAACTTATTGTTCTTAGAACTGTTACATAGCCAAATTTTTCGGCCAATGGAACTTTAGCTTTTATCACTCTTGCTCCACCTCTATTTTCCATTCCTTCTACTTTACCTCTTCGTCTGTTAAAGTCGCTAATAATATCTCCCATATATTCTTCCGGAGTAACAACTTCAGCAGTCATAATAGGTTCTAAAAGAACAGGTTTAGCTTTGGCACAAGCAGATTTAAAGGCCATTTTAGCTGCAATTTCGAAAGATAATGCATCTGAATCCACATTGTGATACGATCCATCAATCAATGTTACTTTCAAGCTATCAACAGAATAACCCGCCAATACACCATTGTACATTGCTTCTTTAAAACCTTTCTGAATTGCAGGTATATATTCTTTGGGAATATTTCCACCTTTTATTTTATCAATAAATTGAAGCTCTTTTGTCTCATCATCAGCAGGCCCGATAATAACTTGGATATCTGCAAATTTACCTCTACCACCGGTTTGTTTTTTAAATATCTCGCGATGTTCAACTTCTTTTGTAATTGCTTCTTTATAATTAACCTGTGGTGCCCCTTGGTTACATTCAACCTTAAATTCACGAACTAAACGATCGAGTAAAATTTCCAAATGCAATTCTCCCATACCGCTAATTACAGTTTGTCCTGAATCGTCATCCACTTTAACGGTAAAGGTGGGATCTTCTTCGGCTAACTTTTGTAGGGCTAAATTTAATTTATCCAGATCTTTTTGTGTTTTTGGCTCAACAGCAATACCAATTACTGGTTCAGGAAATTCCATTGACTCCAATGCAATCTGATGTTTTTCATTGCAAAGGGTATCGCCTGTTCTTAAATCTTTAAATCCTACTGCAGCACAAATATCACCAGCTTCAATAAAATCTTTTGGATTTTGTTTGTTGGCATGCATTTGATATAAACGGGAAATTCTTTCACGTTTTCCGGTTCTTACATTTAATACATAGGAACCTGCATCAATTTTCCCTGAATATACTCTTAAAAAAGCCAATCTACCAACATAAGGGTCGGTAGCAATTTTAAAGGCTAACGCAGCTAATGGTTCATTAGCATCTGGTTTACGCTCAACTTCTTCATCGTTTTTAGGATTAATTCCTTTAATATTACCAACATCAAGCGGACTGGGTAAGAATGCAATAATAGAATCGAGTAATCGTTGAACGCCTTTATTTTTAAATGCTGATCCACAAAGCACAGGTGTAATAGTCATTTCAATTGTTGCTTTGCGAATGACAGCTAACATTTCATCTTTTGTAATAGAATCCGGATCTTCGAAATATCTTTCCAATAAAGCATCATCGTGTTCAGCAACAGCTTCAATTAATTTACCTCTCCATTCTGCTACTTCTTCTTTTAATTCATCTGGAATTTCTACTAATTCGTAGTTTGTTCCAAGTGTTTGATCATCATGCCAAACAACGGCTTTATTCTCAATAAGGTCAATAACTCCTCTAAAGGAATCTTCTGATCCAATAGGTATTTGAAGAGGTACCGGATTAGATCCTAACTTTTCTTTAATTTGATTAACTACAGAAAAGAAATCTGCTCCTGAACGGTCCATTTTATTTACAAAGGCCATTCTTGGAACATGATATTTATCGGCTTGTCTCCAAACGGTTTCTGATTGAGGTTCAACTCCACCCACAGCACAAAATACAGCAATTGCGCCATCGAGTACACGTAATGATCTTTCTACTTCAACAGTGAAGTCTACGTGTCCGGGAGTATCTATAATATTAATTTTATATTCTTGATCTTTATAATTCCAAAAAGCAGTAGTTGCTGCAGAAGTAATCGTAATTCCTCGCTCTTGCTCCTGAACCATCCAGTCCATGGTAGCAGCTCCATCATGCACTTCGCCTATACGATGTGTAATACCAGTATAAAACAGAATACG
Organism: uncultured Bacteroidales bacterium; assembly: GCA_964635605.1. Classification (GTDB taxonomy): domain Bacteria; phylum Bacteroidota; class Bacteroidia; order Bacteroidales; family UBA12077; genus UBA12077. The sequence continues at coordinate 9,465 of CAZWPU010000012.1, forward strand.
TTCTGTTGTAGTAGTTTTACCGGCATCAATATGAGCCATGATTCCGATATTTCTGGTATTTTGCAAAGTTTTATTCATTTCTCCTTTTATCTAACCCCTTTTACCTCTGTTTAAAATCTAAAATGAGCGAATGCTTTATTCGCATCGGCCATCCTATGTGTTTCTTCTTTACGTTTAAATGCTCCACCTTCTTCGTTATGGGCAGCAATAATTTCTTGTGCTAATTTTTCAGCCATATTTTTTCCACTTCTCTGACGAGCAAATTTTATCAGATTTCTGATACTAATAGCTGTTTTTCTTTTAGGAGAAACCTCCATAGGAACCTGAAAAGTAGCACCACCAATTCGCCTACTTTTAACCTCTACCATAGGCGTAACATTTTCTAATGCTTTTTTCCAAATCTCTAAAGCAGATTTTTCTTTATCTTTATTTTTCTCTGCAACGATATCCATTGCATCATAAAAAATATTCAACGCAATATTTTTTTTACCATCCATCATCAGATCATTAACAAACCTGATTACTAACGTATCGTTATATTTTGGATCCGGTAATATTATCCTCTGTTTTGGTTTTGACTTTCTCATTTCTTTCTAAACTGTTTGCGTTAGTTTATTTTTTTGGTCTTTTAGTTCCATATTTTGAACGTCGTTGTGTTCTTCCTTCTACTCCGGAAGTGTCAAGGGCACCACGAATAAGGTGATAACGAACACCTGGCAAGTCTTTTACCCTACCTCCTCTGATTAATACAATAGAGTGTTCCTGTAAATTATGACCCTCTCCCGGGATATAAGCATTTACTTCTTTACCATTGGTTAACCTAACCCTGGCAACTTTTCGCATAGCAGAGTTTGGCTTCTTTGGTGTCGTTGTATATACTCGGGTACAAACACCTCTTCTCTGTGGACATGCATCCAAAGCAGGAGCCTTCTTTTTCTCTACAATTTGCTTTCTTCCTTTTCTTACTAACTGCTGTATTGTAGGCATATAGTTAATTATTTAAATTTATTTTTTATAAAATCGGTTCGCAAAGGTATTCTTTTTTTTTAAAAATCCACAAAATATTTAAATTTATTTCTTAATTTTTAGATGCTTCAGAAGATTTATACATACTACTGAAACAAACCCTATAAATATAAAATCCTTTGATTTTTATTGATTTAACCACACAAATTTCTTGTCGGAAAATGCCGCAAAATTAAAATCTTTTTTAATAAATCCCAAATGATTTAGGATTAAATTATATAGACACCCTTATTTAGAAAGATATTAAAGAGAAAATAAAAATAATCAATCGTTATAGAATATTATAATCCATCACTTGTGTGTTGATAAAATTTTACTATTTTTGAAGCCCGTTTATCTATCTTATAATAAATGTGTTGTTTTTAAAAAAGTTATAATAATTATTCATTAAATCTTAAAATACATATGAAAACTTATCAAACGGATAAAATAAGGAATATCGCTTTGATTGGAAATGCGGGTTCAGGGAAGACAACCCTGGCCGAAGCGATGCTCTATGAAGGAGGAGTAATTGAAAGAAAAGGAAGTATTGATGGTCAAAACACTGCTTCTGACTATAATGAAATTGAACATGAAAACCTAAATTCAGTGTTTTCCACTGTTTTATATACCGAATTTAATAATCATAAGGTTAATATTATTGATACTCCCGGAGCTGACGATTTTATTGGAGGGGTTATATCTTCATTTTATGCAGCTGATCAGGCAGTTATGCTAGTTAATGCTCAGCATGGGGTTGAGGTTGGTACCGAAATATTAAGTAGACATTGTGAAAAATACAATAAACCATTAATATTTGTTTTAAACAAATTAGATCATGAAGGGGCAAACCATGAGAAAGCAATAGAATCATTAAAAACAGCTTTTGGCAATAAAATTGTTATAGTACAATATCCTGTTGCTACAGGCCCTGATTTTAATGCAATCATTGATGTTTTAACAATGAAAATGTACAAATTCAATGATAAGGGTGATAGAGAAGTTCTTGACATTCCTGCTGACCAAAAAGATACAGCCGAAGAATTACATAACGCCTTAGTTGAATCTGCCGCAGAAAATGATGAACAATTAATGGAACTGTTTTTTGAGAAAGGTTCGTTGGATGAGAATGAAATGAGAAAGGGCATCTTAGCAGGCTTAATCAGCAGAGGAATGTTTCCTTTATTTTGTGCCTCTGCAGAAAAAAGTTATGGCATTAAAAGAATTCTTGAGTTTATTACGAATGTAGTGCCAGCACCAAATATGATGCCTACACCAGAAACTGCTGATGGAGAAAAAGTTGAATGCAAAGAAGATGGACCTACCGGTTTGTTTGTTTTTAAAACAGCCAACGAGTCGCATATTGGTGAAATTAATTATTTTAAAGTTTTTTCCGGAAGCATTGCCGAAGGTATGGACTTAACAAACAACAACACATCTACAAAAGAAAGATTTTCTCAACTATATGCCGTTGCCGGTAAAAACAGAACTAAAGTAGCCAAGATGGTTGCGGGCGATATTGGTGCTGCAGTGAAACTAAAAAACACCAAAACAAATCATACATTATCCGATCCTAAGAAACCATTTAAGTTTCCTGAAATATTATTCCCTGAAGCAAAACACAGAACGGCAATTAAAACACTTAATGAGTCGGATGATGAAAAATTAGGTGAAGCTTTAACCCGAATACATGAAATTGACCCAACAGTAAAAGTTGAATATTCGAAAGAATTAAAACAAATTATACTTTACGGACAAGGTGAGTATCATTTAAATAATATGGTAAAATGGCATCTTGACAATATCTATAAAATTGAAACGGAATTTTATCCAACCAAAATACCCTATCGTGAAACAATTACCAAGGTTGCAGAATCGAGCTACCGACACAAAAAGCAATCCGGAGGTTCAGGCCAGTTTGGTGAAGTACATATGGTTATAGAACCTTACAAAGAAGGTATGCCGGATCCTACCGTTTATAAAGTAAACGGAAAAGAGATAAAAGTATCGGTAAGAAATAAAGAAGAGCATGCCTTACCATGGGGTGGTAAATTAGTATATTATAACTGTATTGTTGGTGGTGCCATTGATGCTCGTTTCTTACCTGCAATTTTAAAAGGTATTATGGAGAAAATGGAAGAAGGGCCACTTACCGGTTCTTATGCTCGTGATATCAGAGTTGCTGTATATGATGGTAAAATGCACCCGGTTGATTCAAACGAGATTTCGTTTAAACTTGCCGGCAGGAATGCCTTTAAAGCTGCATTTAAAAATGCTGGGCCTAAAATTATGGAACCTATTTATGATGTGGAGGTTCTTGTTCCATCCGACAGGATGGGTGATGTTATGAGTGATTTACAAGGCAGAAGAGCCATGATCGAAGGCATGAATAGTGATAAAGGGTTTGAAAAAATCAATGCAAAAGTTCCTTTAGCTGAGCTCAATAAATATTCTACTGCATTAAGCTCATTAACCGGAGGCAGAGCAACCTATACCATGAAATTTGCAAAATATGAGCAAGTTCCAATGGATGTTCAGGAAAAATTAATGAAAGCTTTCGAGGAACAAGAAGAAGAAGAATAGAGATAATTCTCTTAGCATAAAATCAAAGAGTTGCCATTATTTTAGGCAGCTCTTTTTTGTTATCGATATATTAAATACCTCATTTATCTAAACAACCGGATGATACCAAAGAAATTTCCCCCTGTGCTTTCACCACCATCTTCACTAGCTTCAGTAACACCAGTATAATTTAAGTTTTTGTTGTTATATTTTTTCGTATCCCAACCCAATACTTCTACTACAAAAAAATAATTTCCTTCTGAGGCTTCACGGTTACTATTTTTAACAGTCCCATCCCAACCTTCCCAATCCCGGGCATCACCTTCAAACTGATGAACAACCTGTCCTGCCCTGTTAAATATTGTTATTTTAAAATTCCGAATCGATTTAAAGTCTGTTAATTGATATACATCATTAATATTATCATTATTGGGAGTAAAAACATTAGGAAATTCAATGGATGTTGGTTCGATAAAAATCTCTAATGACATTAAATCAATACAGCCATAACTACTTTCGCTATATAACCAGGCAGTATATGTTTTCCCCGAATCGGGAGCACTATAATAATAGGTGTGCTCAGGTTGTAAAGAATAGTCTGTAGTAAAAATAGTATCCTCGTCATTATTGATTAATGAATCACCAAAAAAATACGTATATTCATACCCATTTTCTGATAAATTTTCAAATCGGACTTTTAGCGGGGCTGCGCCGGAAACAGACTCTTCACTGGTTTCTAAAACCAATCCATCATTATCAATCGAAGAAATATTAAATTTAGCTTTGGTAGCAATAGCAGTATAATCAATATCATCTTCTGCCTGGCAGCCAAAACGATCTGTTATGGTTACATAAAAAGTGGTGTTCTCTGTGGGCAAAATAGCTGTACTGTTATAATAATGATTGCTAGTATTTCCTAAACTCTCTAACTTTGGCTCCGAGCTCCAGCTATATAGCTCTTTTTTATTATCTAAAAGATGAGCGGTTCCATCAATTGTATCATAAAAATAAAAATCGGTTTCAAAATTTGGTGGTGCTTTTAATGTAAGCAGTTCACAATCCAAAGGATTTTCAACCTGGATATCAATAGACAAATGGGTATTATTATAAACCCATGCAACATATTCTTGTGTGGTATCTTCTTTTGTTAGCATTGCTTTATATCCGCAAGATGCCAAATTTTGAACGGTAGAACTCACCGAATCAGAAGTAATCGTTATATTTTCACTAATGGGAATAGTAAATGCGGTATCTTCTTCATTGTATTTATACCATTCAAAAGCATAACCTCCGATTCCGGAAGAATCGGTTGCCGTTAGCATGCCTCCATTTTCATCATCCGTACAAAACACAAAAATTTTAATATTTTCATCAAAGGTTGTAGCTTCTGAAAAATCAGCATCTGATGTAATTTGCGTAAATGCTGAAAAAGCGAAACTAATAAATACCCATGTAAATAGAAATCGAAAAAATCTATACATATATAATATACCTTATAAAATTTACAATAATAACAATTATCCGTTAATAAAATTGTATGAATTAAAATGTTTTTTCGATTGGTTAATTTGCTGTAAGCTATGTTACCAATATACAAATCATTTTTGTGAAAAAATACTTTATATAAGTTTTGGTTCGCCATGATTATGCCATTATTTTTACAGCTTGTAAATTTTCATCTCAAAAAAATATTTAATGATTTATAATTACTTAGATGATTTAAATGATGCCCAGAAAAATGCGGTAACCAATTATAAAGGGCCGTCGTTGGTAATTGCAGGTGCAGGTTCAGGAAAAACACGCGTATTAACCTACCGGATAACGCATTTACTGGCACAGGGAATTCCTGCGTATCAAATTTTATCGTTAACATTTACCAATAAGGCTGCGGCAGAGATGAAAAACAGAATTGCCACAATGATTGGAAAAGAGGTGGCCAGAAATCTTTGGATGGGAACTTTTCACTCCATCTTTGCAAGAATTCTTAGAGCCGAAGCAGAAAAGCTGGGGTATACACCTAATTATACTATATATGATACGATTGATTCGAAAAATCTGGTAAAAAAAATTATTAAAGAATTAGGATTAGACGATAAAACTTACAAACCGGCTCAAATTTATGGGCGCATATCCAGCGCAAAAAATAATCTGATTACAGCAAAAGCATACAACAGTAACCAACAAATCCTTATACAAGATCAAAAAAACAAACGCCCGCGAATGGGTGAAATTTTCATGATCTACAGCAACCGATGTAAAAAAGCGGATGCAATGGATTTTGATGATTTGTTACTGAATACCAATATCCTTTTCAGGGATTTTCCTGATATCCTGGAGAAATACCAACATAAGTTTAAATATATACTGGTAGATGAATATCAGGATACCAATTTTGCACAATATTTAATCATTAAAAAACTGGCTGAAAAAACAAAAAATGTTTGTGTGGTTGGTGACGATGCCCAAAGTATCTACTCTTTTCGAGGAGCAAAAATTGAAAATATTCTAAATTTTAAAAATGATTATCCCGGATATAACTTATATAAACTGGAACAAAATTACCGTTCAACTAAAATAATTGTTGATGCTGCAAACAGTCTGATTAAAAAAAACAAAGAACAAATTCCCAAAAAAGTTTTTTCTAAAAATGAAACTGGAGATAAGATAAAAGTAATTGAAGCCGACACAGATAAAGACGAGGCCTATAAAATTGCAAGAATTATTGAAGATACTATTGCAGAGCGAGATTATGAATATAAAGATTTTGCCATTCTTTATCGTACCAATGCGCAATCGAGAAGCTTTGAGGAAGCATTCCGGAGATTTAATATCCCTTACAAAGTATATGGAAGTATCTCGTTTTACCAACGTAAAGAGATAAAAGACCTGTTGGCTTATTTTCGCCTGGCGGTTAATAAAAAAGATGATGAAGCTTTATTACGCATTATCAATTATCCAACCCGTGGAATCGGACAAACCACAATCACTAAAATTGACAACTTTGCCAAACAAAATGAATTGAATATTTGGGAGGTATTGGTTAACATTGAAAAAGTAAAATCGGGATTAAATGCAGGAACGACAAACAGGTTAATACAATTTAGAACCTTAATAAACAATTTCTCGGAAAACATAAAAAGTTATGATGCTTTCGATGCTGCCACAGAAATAGCCAATGAATCGGGCATCATGAAAGAGTTCAAAAATCCACAATCGCATGAAGACCAAACCCGGCTGGAGAACCTCGAGGAAATTTTAAACGGGATAAAAGAGTATGTCGATAGTAACGACGATCCTGATTTTTTCCCTTCACTGGATAAATTCATGGAGAATGTAGCCTTATTAACCAACCAGGATAATGAAAAAGAAGAAGATTTTAATAAAGTTACGATAATGACGATTCACTCAGCGAAAGGGCTGGAATTCAAACAAGTTTTTTTAGTCGGATTAGAAGAAGACTTATTCCCCTCTCCCATGTCGTCGGGTACACAAAAAGAACTTGAAGAAGAGCGCAGATTATTTTATGTAGCGTTAACCCGTGCCGAAGAATCAGCCATCATATCTTTCGCCCACGAAAGATATAAATGGGGGATCCCTACCTTTTGCCGCCCCAGCAGATTTATCAGAGAGGTCGATGAACAATACCTGGAATTACCTGAATCGTTTTACCAAGAACAGCAAACCTCTTTTACCGGGGATGATGATATTTTTGGTAATTCATCCAAACCACGATTTGAAAAAAGAAAACCCGGATTAAATGCAACAGTGCCCCAAGCCAGTAAAAAATTATTAAAAATAAGCGAGGCAGGGAAAAAAACGGCTGCCCAAACAGCAAATGACTTTACGCCTGACAGCCCGGACTTAATAAAAGAAGGAATGATTGTCCGCCACAGTAAATTCGGGTTAGGAGAAGTGATTAAAATTGAAGGAAAAGAACCCAACAAAAAAGCAAAAGTGCTGTTTGAGGTAGTTGGCGAAAAACAACTTTTATTGAAATTTGCTAAACTAAAAATTATTGAATAAAAAAATTTGTTCTTTATTGTTATAAATCAATATTCAGGAATAATATATCAGCCAATGGTTTTATCCTTAATCAAAATCACAAAAGGAATAAAATCCTTAAATCTTTGAATGCTACATCAAAATAGATTATTTTTGCAAAAAATAAATTTAATTATGGAGTATAATACAAGTAGAAAAAAGATGGTTTTACCCGAGTATGGAAGGAATATCCAAAAAATGATTGAGCTCACCATAGAAGAGCCCGACAAAGAAAAAAGAAATAAAATGTCGCAAGCAATTATAAATATCATGGGCAATATGAATCCTCATTTACGAGATATTGCCGATTTTAAACACAAATTATGGGACCATTTGGCAATTATTTCAGATTTCCAACTGGATATTGACTCGCCCTATGAAACCCCAAAGATTGAAACATTAACTGCAAAACCTGAAAGAGTTCCTTATAACAATAAAAATGCTAAATTTAAGCATTACGGAAAAACCATCGAGAAAATGATTGACTATGCTATAGAGATGGAAGAAGGTGAACTAAAGAATATTCTGTTTCAACTTATTGCCAACCACATGAAAAAAAGCTACTTAACATGGAACAAAGAGGCCGTTTCCGACGAACATATTTTTTCGGATTTAAAAGAACTTTCCAATGGTAAAATTGACCTTAATGCAAACGAAACAACATTAACTGAAACAAAAGATATTTTAGCCAAAAACAAACGACGCCGCAGTCAGCGAAAAAAATAAATTATCTTCCCAAAAAAGGATTAATATGAGTTCATTTGTTATTCACGGAGGGAAAAAATTAAAAGGTGATATTACCCCACAGGGAGCAAAAAACGAAGCTTTACAAATCATTAGTGCAGTACTTTTAACACCTGAAAAAGTAACCATTCATAATATTCCTAATATTAGAGATGTAAATAAGCTCATCGATTTAATCGAGTCAATTGGTGTTAAAGTAGAAAAGCTAAATGAATCATCTTATGCCTTTACTGCCAAAGACATTGATTTCAATTATCTGCAAACCGAAGAGTATAGAGAAAAATCGATTTCGCTCCGTGGGTCAATTATGATAATTGGCCCTCTTCTTGCACGCTTTGGTAAAGGATATATTCCTAAACCCGGAGGAGATAAAATAGGTCGACGAAGAGTGGATACTCACTTTATTGGTTTTGAAAAACTGGGTGCTAAATTTGAATTTAGCCATAAAGACAACTCGTATAAAGTAAAAGGAAAAAACTTACAAGGCGCCAAAATGTTACTTGAAGAGGCCTCGGTAACCGGAACCGCCAATATTATTATGACCGCCATGATGGCTAAAGGACAAACTGTAATTTACAATGCAGCCTGTGAACCTTATATTCAACAGCTATGTAAAATGTTGGTGAGTATGGGAGCAAAAATTTCAGGAATCGGATCGAACCTACTTACCATCGAAGGGGTTAAAGAACTTGGCGGCTGTGAGCATACCATCCTACCCGATATGATTGAAATTGGAAGTTTTATCGGGTTAGCGGCAATGACCGGTTCAGAAATAACCATAAAAAATGTTTCCTTCGAAAACCTGGGAATTATACCTACTGCTTTTCGCAGGTTAGGAATTAAGCTTGAGAAATCGAATGATGATATTTATATTCCCGAACATCGAAATTATCAAATAGAAACATTTATTGATGGCTCCATAATGACCATTGCCGATGCACCCTGGCCTGGGTTAACACCCGACCTGTTAAGTGTTCTGTTGGTTACTGCTACTCAGGCAAAAGGCAGTGTCTTAATCCATCAAAAAATGTTTGAAAGCCGTCTGTTTTTTGTGGATAAGTTAATTGATATGGGCGCACAAATTATTCTTTGCGATCCTCATCGTGCAACAGTTATCGGACTTGACAATAAAATACAACTTAGAGCAACCGATATGACATCCCCGGATATTCGTGCCGGTGTTGCTTTATTAATTGCTGCCATGTCAGCTGATGGAGTTAGCACAATCCATAATATTGAGCAAATTGATAGAGGTTATCAAAATATCGATAACCGGTTAAATGCCTTAGGTGCTGATATCAAAAGAATTGACTAATTTTTTTTAATTTTTTTGCTCAATAGCATACAAAATCATTTGCCAATATTTCATTTGGATCTTTCTAGCATGTGTCAAATTGGCGCAAAACATTTATTTGGCAAAATGTTTGTTACCAAAATATAAATCTATAATAAAGTATAAAATATATAGCGATGGGAAAAAAGACAAAAAAAGAAAATAAGGAGAACGAAAAAGATATGCAACAAGCTCCACAAGAAATAAATTCAGAACAAGAAGGAAAAACAAAATCGGAAAAGAGCACCAAAAAAGAACATAAGCAAAAAGTTAAAGATAACGTTGAGCAAGAACAAGATAAAAAAGTTGATTCGGAAGAAAAAGAATCATCAAAAAAAGAAAAATCAGACAAGGAAAAACGGGAAGAGCTGAACGATAAATATCTACGTTTGGCCGCCGAATATGATAATTACCGGCGAAGAACATTAAAAGAAAAAATGGAACTTAGTAAGGTTGCGGGTGAAGATATTTTAGTGAATATTCTTCCGGTAATGGATGATTTTGAACGAGGGCTGGCAACTATTGATAAAGCCAAGGAAGTGGATGCTATTAAAGAGGGGGTCCTTTTAATCTACAACAAGTTTAAAGAGTTTCTGAAACAACGCGGGGTAAAAGAAATAGAAGCCAAAGAAAAAGAATTCGATACTGATCTGCACGAAGCAGTGACCAAAATACCAGCTCCAACCGAAGAGTTAAAAGGTAAAATTGTTGATGTAATTGAAAAAGGGTATATATTAAATGATAAAGTTATCCGGTACGCCAAAGTGGTGATTGGTGAATAAAAATTTTTGAAAAAAGAAGATATGTCTACAAAACGAGATTATTACGAAGTTTTAGGGATTTCGAAGAGTGCAAGTCAGGATGAGATAAAAAAAGCATACCGAAAACAAGCGTTAAAATACCACCCCGATAAAAATCCCGGAGATAACGAAGCTGAAAACAAATTTAAAGAAGCCGCAGAAGCTTACGAAGTATTAAGAGACCCGGATAAACGTAGCCGTTATGATCGTTTTGGACATGCCGGTGTTGGTGGAGCTGCTGGCAACGGATTCAGTGGCGGTGGAATGACCATGGAAGATATTTTTGAGAATTTTGGCGATATTTTTGGTAGCGCTTTTGGTGGCTCATTTGGTGGTTTTAGCGGATTTGGTGGTTTTGGCGGATCACGCCAACGTTCAAGAAGAGTAAATAAGGGATCGAATTTAAGAGTAAAAGTTACCCTCTCGCTAAAAGATATCGCCCATGGAGTTACTAAAAAATTAAAAGTAAATAAATATGTAGCTTGTGATGCTTGTAACGGAACGGGAGCAAAAGATGCATCATCATACAGTACCTGTTCAACTTGTAGAGGTACCGGACAGGTAACAAAGGTTTCAAACACCTTTTTAGGCCAGATGCAAACCACATCAACTTGCCCTGTTTGCGGTGGTGAGGGAAAAGTAATCACCAACAAATGTACAAAATGTCATGGCGAAGGAATTGTTAAAGGAACCGAAGTAATTTCGATTGAAATACCGCCAGGTGTTAGCGAAGGAATGCAATTAAACGTTAGCGGCAAAGGAAATGCTGCAAGGCGTGGTGGTGTTAATGGCGATCTCATTATACTTATTCAGGAAGAAAAACATCCCGAACTGGTACGCGACGGTCACGATTTAATTTACGGACTATATTTAAACTTTGCACAGGCCTCGCTTGGAGATACGGTTCAAGTACCCACCGTTGACGGGAAAGTAAAAATAAAAATTGACCCAGGAACACAGCCCGGAAAAATTTTACGATTAAGAGGAAAAGGATTGCCCGAAATAAATGGTTACGGAAAAGGCGATTTATTGGTAAATATCAATGTGTGGATACCCAAAGACCTTTCGAAAGATGAACAAAAAATTGTCGAACAATTGGGGAACTCAGAAAATTTTAAACCAAATCCAAATGCCAACGACAAAACTTTTTTCGAAAAAATGAAAAATATATTTGAATAAATAAAAATCAAGGTTTTTATATGCATTTCATTTAGCAATTTCTTTTCAAATATGTTTTTGATCCATTTTAACTGCCTTCGGTAGTTTTATTTTATTGGCAAATAGGTTCTCAACTTGACTTTCATTAATCAATTTTGTATATTTTAATGATTAAAAATGTTATCGTTATGAGAGCACTAATCATCTTGATCGCTTTTATAACCGGTGCTTTTTTCATTAACCCCATACTTGCTCAGGAAAATAAAAAAGATTCAACAAGCGTTGAGATAAGTTCTGAAGACAGCACCGAGTATGAATTATTGGTATTTGATGCGGGCTTTGAAAATTATCTGGCTACAGTTTCTCATCCTAAAAATTTTTATT
>CAZWPU010000013.1:0-19603 GCA_964635605.1 uncultured Bacteroidales bacterium
GTTGTGGGCGTACATTATTCGATTTGCAAAAAACGACCAAAGTAATCCGCGAACGTACATCGCATTTAAAGAATCTTAAAATTGGCATTATGGGATGTATTGTAAACGGCCCGGGCGAAATGGCCGATGCCGATTATGGATATGTTGGCGCTGGGCCAGGAAAAATTACGCTATATAAAAATAAAAAGGTGATCAAAAAAAACATCCCCGAAGAACATGCTGTGGATGAATTAATCCGACTAATTAAAGATTGTGGAGACTGGGTGGAATAGTTTGAATGTTGTTTTTTTAACAAATAAAGTTCTTTAAGACCAGAAATAAATCGACAGGACATTCCAGCGTCAAATTAAACTGAGAACACAGAACTCAAAACTCAGAACTCAAAAACTATTTTATACTTGCCCCGTTGCTTGTTTTTTCTTCGGGAATGGCAAAAACCAGTTTCCCGCTGGCATCTTCGGCCATTATAATCATTCCCTGTGATACGATACCGCGGATTTTTCTGGGTTCCAGGTTTACCAAAATACTTACCTGTTTTCCAATAATATCTTCGGGTTTATGATCCACAGCAATACCGGAAACGACCGTTCGCTGATCTATTCCGGTATCAATTTTAAGCTTAATCAGTTTGTCGGTTTTGGGTACACGTTTGGCTTCTAAAATAGTACCGGTGCGAATATCCATCTTCACAAAATCGTCGAACGTAATATTTTCTTTGGCAGGTTCAACTTGCTGTTTTTCTGCTTCGTTTGCTTTTTTTGAATCCATAAGTTTTTGTATTTGTTTTTCGATGGCTTCGTCTTCAATTTTGTCGAATAAAAGTTTGGCTTTATTAATCGTATGGCCGGCCTCAATAATACTGTCGCTACCGGCTAAATCCCAGTTTAGCTTTTCAATATTAAGGAATTTACGCAATTTATCAGCCGTAAAGGGTAAAAACGGTTCAATAATAATTGAAAGTGCAGCAGAAATCTGAGTAGCAATATTCATGATCGTTTTTACACGCTCTTCGTCCGTTTTAATTACGATCCAGGGTTCTGTGTCTGCCAGGTATTTATTCCCTAAACGAGCTAAATCCATGGCTATCTTAACCGCTTCGCGGAAACGAAAGTTCTCGATACTTTTTTCCAGATTGTTTTTAATAACCGTCATTTCGGCTAATGTTTCTTTATCAAAATCGGTTAAAGCACCACGATCAGGTACTTTTCCCTCATAGTACTTATGAGTAAGCACGATGGTTCTATTTATAAAATTACCTAAGATGGCTACCAGCTCATTGTTATTTCTATTCTGAAAATCTTTCCAGGTAAAATCATTATCTTTTTGTTCTGGTGAATTGGCGCAAATAGTATACCTTAAAACGTCTTGTTTGCCGGGAAAATCCTGTAAATATTCGTGAATCCAAACCGCCCAGTTTCTTGAAGTGGAAAGTTTGTCTCCTTCTAAATTTAAGAATTCGTTTGCGGGCACGTTTTCCGGCAAAATATAATCGCCATGTGCTTTAAGCATAGCCGGGAAGATTAAGCAATGAAAGACAATATTATCTTTTCCTATAAAATGAATTAACTGAGAATCTTCACTTTGCCAGTAATCTTCCCAGTTTTTGTTATTTTCCTGTGCCCATGCTTTAGTAGCTGAAATATAGCCGATAGGCGCGTCGAACCAAACATATAGTACTTTTCCTTCCGATCCTTCAACAGGTACCGGCACACCCCAGTCTAAATCGCGGGTTACCGCACGTGGCTGTAGCCCCCCATTTAACCAGGACTTACACTGGCCATAAACATTCGATTTCCAGTTTGATTTATGGCTGTCGACCCATTCTTCTAACCATTCTTGTTGATATTTGTCTAATGGTAAATACCAGTGTTTTGTTTTTTTCAATATAGGTGAATTGCCGCTTAAACGCGATTTTGGATTTTTTAATTCTTTGGGGCTTAAGCTTGTGCCACATTTTTCACATTGATCGCCATATGCTTCTTCGTATCCGCATTTAGGACAGGTGCCAATGATATATCGGTCGGCTAAAAATTGTTTTTCTTTTTCGTCGTAGTATTGTTCTTCTTCTTTTTCAATAAACTCGCCTTTATCGTACATGGTTTTAAAAAAATCCGAAGCTGTTTCATGATGCAATTTGGAAGATGTACGATGATAGATGTCGAAATCGATCCCAAATTCGGCAAAAGCTTTTTTTATCATTTTATGATACTTGTCGACAATATCTTGGGGAGAAACACCTTCTTTTCGTGCACGTAAGGTGATAGGAACACCATGTTCGTCGGAGCCGCAAATAAAAGCCACGTCTTTGCCTTTTAGTTTAAGGTAACGAACATAAATATCGGCAGGGAGGTATGCTCCGGCAATATGTCCTAAATGTAATGGCCCGTTTGCATACGGGAGAGCTGAGGTAATTAAATAGCGTTTCGGTTTTTTCATATCAATACAAAAGGTTTCTGGCAATTTTTAAAATACCGAACAAATATACAAAGGAATATTTTTTTTCATCAAATAAATAATATTTAGTTTTACATAACTTAAAAACAGATAGAGATGATAACTCCTCCTAAATTAAAAACAGGCGATGCCATTGGGATTGTTGCTCCGGCACGTAAAATAGAAAAGAGAGAGATTGAAGCAGCTGTAAAAATTTTTGAACAGTGGGGGTTGTGTATTGTTTTTGGGAAAAATCTTTTTAACCAAGAGCGGCAATTTGCAGGTACAGATAAAGAACGAGCGAACGATTTACAATTAATGCTTGACGATCCTAATATTAAAGCGATTATTTTTGCTCGTGGAGGGTACGGAACCATTAAAACATTACCCTCCCTTGATTTTTCCCGATTCATGAACAACCCTAAATGGATTGTTGGGTATAGTGACATTGCTGCCTTACATGCACATATACATAATTTAGGAGTTAAAACTATACATGGCATTATGCCGGTGAATTTTCCTGCCGATGGATCAGAAAATGAAGCAATACAATCCTTAAAAAATTTATTATTTGGAAATAGAAATGATTATCATTTTAATACACATCCTTTTAATATGAAAGGAAAAGCCAGAGGGGAAATTATTGGCGGAAATTTGTCGGTGATCTATAGTATTGCAGGAACAAAATATGATATAGAGACTGATCATAAAATTCTTTTTTTAGAAGATTTAGATGAATATTTATACCATATCGATCGGATGATGATGAATTTAAAATTAAGCGGGAAATTGGAGAAACTCAATGGCCTTATTGTAGGTGGAATGACAGACATGAACGATAATACAATTCCTTTTGGTAAAACTGCTTATGAAATTATTCGTGATACCGTTGCTGATTATGATTTCCCTGTTTGTTATCAATTTCCTGCTGGCCACATAAGCAATAATTTAGCCTTGGTTCTTGGTGCAAAAATAGCGATTGATGTTGGTGACCAAGAAGTAAATGTTATGTATTTGGATTAATATTCTACCTCATTGAAATTGTTTGGGATTTCAAATGTTGTTTCGTTAACTTTTTGATGGTTTATCTCGATAACGGATATTTGTTTTTTTATTTTTCTTAATAAAGTCCTTTCTACGGTAAGCATAGGGAAAAATCCTTGTGAATTGGGTATTTTTTCGAAAAATGTAAAGGTTCGTTCAGTGCAGTTCAATAATTTTATAAAATCATTAAAAAAATGAAAATTACTTTCCGAAACCCAATAAGTAACTTCTGTATTTTGTTCAACATTTCTTACTCTCCACTGATAACATTTTTTTCCATTTAATAAGCGAGTATTTTTTGTTTTAATCACCTCAAAATTTTCGTTGGTAGTATTGAGATTTCGAGATAATTCTTGATAGGTATAAAGTTTTTTGGATGGACTTAAAACAATCATTTGCTCATTTTCTAAATTAACTAGCATGGATTGAATAATCTCATGATTTTGATCAAATTTATCTACCCTGATTTGCTTATTTTTTATGGTATAGGTATAAAACGTTGTGTTATAATTTGACTCCTCTACCAGTTTTATTTTTCCTTCAAAACTGTCGGAATTATTTACTGGAGCAGTAATAAATAAAAATAAGGCGAAAAGAAAATTTATCATTCGTTTAAAATAATTTATCTTTAAGGATAAAAATGATTAACTAACTTTTTGTAGTATAATCGATCATATATTTGAAGGTGCAAAAATAAATAAAATTATGGCAGAACATAATGAATTAGGAAAAAAAGGAGAAGAGATTGCCTTAACATACTTAAAGTCAAAACATTATATTGTTAAAGAAACCAACTGGCGGTTTAGAAAAAACGAGGTGGATATTATTACCGAAAAAGATAACCTTTTGGTGGTTGTGGAAGTTAAAACGCGCACCAGCGAATATTTCGAGAACCCAAAAGAAGCGGTTACCAAGAAAAAACAAAAATTTATTATTCAGGCAACCGATGCTTATATTCAGGAAAAAAATATTGAAAAGGAAGTGAGATTTGATATTGTGGGTGTAACTATAATTAACGGTAAAACTAAAATAGAACATATTCAAGATGCTTTTCAACCCAGCTTACTATTATGAAACTCTCATGCAATAAAGTACACAACAAGGAAATGAATAAATTTTGAGGGTTCCATGGTATTTGAAATTTAGAAGCAAAAATTATCAGTTGTATTTACTTGAATAACAGGAGTATAACATAAATATATTCGAATGAATATTGAAGATTTCAGAAATTATTGTTTACATAAAAAAGGAGTAACCGAAGAACTTCCGTTTGACGAAACAACGCTTGTATATAAAGTGTTGGGTAAAATGTTTGCTTTAACCGATACAGAAGACGAATTTAGTATTAATTTAAAATGTAATCCCGAAAAAGCAATAGAATTAAGAGAGCAATTTTATGGGAGTGTTTTGCCGGGTTATCACATGAATAAAAAGCATTGGAATACAATTCTCATGCACGGAAAAATTCCCGAAAATTTAATTTGTCAATGGATTGATGAGTCATACCTGCTTGTTGTTAATAAGCTTACAAAAGTTCAAAAACGAACGTTAGAAAATTTATAAAAAGATATTTTTAAATAAACATAAGACGATAAAATATGAAAAAATTAGTGAGATATTTTTTTCAGGGGCTTTTATATATTGCTCCGCTTGGTTTAACGATATTTATATTGTATAAATCGTTTGTAATACTCGATGGTGTTTTTAGTCCTTTTTTAGAGAAGTATTTAAACCTCACCATTCCGGGTATAAGTTTAATCATGGTTTTTTTGCTTGTTGCTTTGTTAGGATTAGCCGGGCAAAGTATTTTAGCACGCCCCTTTAAAAAAATAATTAACCGCATTATTGAAAAGGCTCCGCTTGTTAAAGTTATTTATTCTTCGTTAAAAGATTTGTTATCCGCATTTGTGGGCAAAGAAAAAAAATTTAATCAGCCGGTATTGGTGAAAGTTAATTTGGTTTCAGATTTAGAGAAATTGGGTTTTTTAACACAGCAAGATTTATCAAACCTTGGCATTGAAGGTAAAAAAGTTTCGGTATATTTCCCGCATTCCTATAATTTTTCGGGTGAATTATTTATTGTTCCTGTCGAACATGTTCAAAAAATTGATGTACCTCCATCTGATGTGATGAAGTTTATTGTTTCGGGCGGTGTGGCAAATTATTCCAAGAAAAAGTTATCCGAACAGGAAGAAAGCGAAAATTAAACGAAATCAAAAATATGATATCTAAAACATATCTAATACAACGAAAAAACTTTTAAAATTAAAACGTATGAAAAAATTATTTCTTTCATTAATGATTTTGTGTTTGGGATTTTATGTAGAAGCACAAGATTCGAATTATGAATTCGAGGCAGTGGCTGACCTGGAGACCACAAGTGTTAAAAGTCAGGATAGAACCGGCACCTGCTGGTGTTTTGCAACCATATCATTTTTAGAAAGTGAATTACTAAGAATGGGAAAATCCGCTTACGATTTATCCGAAATGTATATTGTAAAAAAAGCGTATGAAGAGAAAGCCCGTCTATATATTGGCAATCATGGATTGTCTAATTTTAGCCAGGGAGGACAGGCACATGATGTGTTTAACGAAATGATTGACCACGGGATAGTACCAGAAAACGTTTTTCCCGGAATTCAATATAGATCCGAGGGACACAACCATGCAGAATTGAGTACTGTGCTTAAACATTATTTAGATGGTGTTTTAGAAGCCAGAAGGCCAACTACTGTCTGGCAGGAAGCTTTTAGTGCTATACTGGATGTTTACCTTGGTGAAGACCCTGAAATCTTTACGTATGAAGGGAAAGAATATACTCCTCACTTTTTTTACAAAGAACTGGAGATTAATCCTGATGATTATGTAGAAATTATGTCGTGTACCAATGTGCCTTATTATGAAAAAGTTCCGTTACTTGTACCCGATAACTGGTCGCAAGATGATTATTATAATGTTCCGTTGGATGATTTTATGGAAATTATGAGCTATTCGCTTAAGCAAGGGTATACATTTGTTTGGGACGGAGATATGAGTGATAGAGGGTTTACCCGAAAAGAAGGGATTGCTGTGGTTGATAATGAAAAGGATAAAGAAAAAACATTTTTGAAACAACCTGTGGATGAAAAATTAATTGATCCGGATTTCAGACAGGTAGAATATGAAACTTTTAATATTACCGATGACCATCTAATGCATATTACTGGATTATCCACCGATCAAAACGGAACCGTTTATTATAAAACGAAAAATTCGTGGGGAACTGATCATAAATATGACGGATACTGGTATATGTCTGAGCAATTTATGCGTTTACACACGGTTGCTATCATGGTGCATAAGGATGCGATTCCTAGAAGTATCAGAAAAAAATGGATTTATAAAAATCAGTAAGAAATCAATAAAAAAGTCATCCTGCGCAATGTCATCCTGAGCTTGTCGAAGGATGACTTTTTTATTCAGCTACCAGCAAATTACAACCACGGACATCACTGTAATCAAACCTTCCCAATACCTCAAAACTACCATCTTTATTGATTTTTCCTAAATCCTGTGTTTCGATAAATGAACAGGAATATATATTAGCAAGGTCTATAATATTAATCCCTCCCGAACGGCCTTGTGGAACTAGTGAAAATGGGTCATATGTATCACGAATTAAAATTTTCATCCAGGGAGGCGTTAAAAATTGTCCATCACCTTTTGAGTATGCCTGAGATAACAATTCGGTCATGCCGTATTCTGAGTGTATTTTTTGTACACCCATTTTATCTGCAATGAATCGATGGAGTTCGCTTTTGGTGAGCTCTTTACGGGTTCCTTTCATTCCACCCGTTTCCATAATTATAGTATGGGAAAGTTGCATAGGGAAATTTTTTGCTAAATCCATTAATGCATAGGAAACACCAAACAAGATTGTTTTTTGTCCGTCAGCATCCAGCGCTTTTAATTGTAAAGCTAATGCTTCAACATTGTCTAAATAAAAACCACTTTTTGGGTGTGCGGATTCTTGAATCAGCTTATCAACCATATAAACCAGCGATGAGCTTTCATTTTCGAGATAAGTGGGGAGTAAAGCTAGAACACAATAGTTTTTTATATCGCCATAGAAGCTGCTGAAAGTGTTCATAAAGTTTTTCTCGTATAGTTTGATGTTTTTTAGGTAATGTTTACTCCGGATTGTACCGGTTGTGCCACTGCTATAAAAAATTTTGTCATCGTCTTTATTGCCAGAAATAATTTTATGAGTTTTGAAAAAATTAATGGGTAAAAAAGCAATATTGTGATATGTGTCAATGGAAGAAGTGCTTATCCCCAAATGAAAAAGATAATCCTTATATACCGGGTTGTTTTCGGCCTGGTAATTGAAAATTTTTAGGGCAAACTCATTGAATTGATACTCATTATCAATATTAAATATTTCTTCCGGAGTAAAAGAGTCCATCTTTGTAATGATAAATTAAACGGTACAAATTTAATTAATTGTTCATCAGGATAAAAGCTCCCCAGTAGAAAGGAGCTGGGTAGTCTCTTTTTATCTCCATCTGCGCTTTGTTAAAAGCGTAAATTTTATCATTACTTTCGAGTAAATAGTCATAAAATTTAGTCATTAGTTTTTGAGTAACCTCATCGCTTACCTGCCATAAGCTCATCATAATGGTTTTTGAGCCGGCTATTTGAAATGCCCGTTGCAATCCGTATACTCCTTCGCCGTTAACAATTTCGCCTAATCCTGTTTCACAAGCGCTTAATACAATTAATTCAGTGTTGGTAAGGTTTAACAACATGGCTTCGTAAGCATTTAAAATCCCATCATCGGACGATTGATTTTCCGGATTTCCAATTTGTTGGATCGTATTATCAGCCCCGGCAAACATCAAACCCGATCGTAGCAGTGGATTTTTTTTGGCTTTTTCCGGGTCAACGCCAAAGATTTTTTCATCAGTTTTTTTAATATCCGGCAAAAAAAATCCATGAGTGGCAATGTGCAAAATAGGTGGCTGACTAATAGATTTTAGATTTTGCTCTGAAGCCTCATCAGAAAAATAGGTTTTGGTTGTCCAGTTTTTGTGTTTTAAAATTTGGTTGATTTTTTCTACTTCTTCTTTTGTTCCGGGTAATTCAGCCAACGGCATTTCGGTAACGTTATCCCAATCTAAATCTTTGGCATAATTCGGATTGCCAAATAATATGGCTTGTTTGTTAGCGAATGTTTGTTGTGAAGCGGAGTGGCTTTTTATTTTTTCGAGTTCTTTGGTATTGGGCACATATACAATGTTGGTTTTGTCCATTAAAAATTCACCTTCAGCATCCTGCAATGTGTTCAGGTTGATTTGATTATACACTCCGTCAAGTGATACGTATAATTTTGATTTAGTGTTTGTTTTTTTACTAATGGGTTCCCAAAAAGGATGAAAGAAAGTATTGGATTTAGATGCTCTTTGCATGGTTCGCTGGTATTCTTTCACAAATTTTTCTTCCAGTTCTTTACCGTTGTTTAAAACAACCAGATCAGGAACAGGTTGGCTTTTCTTAAGCACAAGGGCAACATAAAGGACAGAAGTGTCGGATTTTAAATATTTATATCCTGGAATACGGATAATTTCAATCGCCGCTTCTTGTTCACTTAATAAACTGGCAATTTCATTACAACTTACAGATTGCGAAATTAAACCTTGAGCAAAATCAGCCGATAATTTGGATAATTCTTTTTCTTTAGTATTGGTGGTCATTTCTACCGAATCAATAGTTACTTTTTCTTTTTTTAATTCATCCTCTGATAGGGTATATAAACGAGCGAGGTATTTTTTCGAGTCAACCCAATCATTGTAAGTGTTAACCAGTTTTTTGTCGCCGCTATTTAAAATTTGATATTTAATTCTGTTGGTTGAGCTCAATAATAACCCTTTCGTATATATATGGTAATTGTACATATCAGTTGCAAGTTCGGGTTTATGGTTTGTCACATCTGTTACAAAGACATAATACCGTAAAAATTTGGGGTGAACATTGGCCCAAAAAGCAGCTTTTTCTTTTTCACTCATCGGAGGGAAATAGTTATTAATCTGGTATAAATATTCTTCCATAACCTGTTTATAGTATTCTGCCGCTTTTTTCACGTCATTTTTTTGCCAGTATAGCACCGCTAAATTATCCAGGGTAAGGGTATAATCCGGATGATGCTCGTTTAAAATCTGTTCCTGTATTTCTTTGCTTTCAAATAGCAATTGTTCTGCTTTTACCAGCTCATTTATATATTGGTAATAAGCCGCCAACTCGTAAGTTGCTTTGGCATACAATGCGTTTTTTGTCCCAAATTTTCGTTTGTAGATATCACGGGCCTGTGTTAAATAACCTTCCACTTTACACAGGTTTCCTTTTTGCTGATACAATGCAGCCAAATTTCTAAGCAGCGATGCATAATCGGGATGTTTATGGCCTATTCGCTTTTCCTGTAAGGCTAATGCCTGTAAATAAATATTTTCAGCTTTATCCAGTTCTCCCATGAGCTGGTATAATAAAGCCAGGTTAACGTATAAACGAATGTAGTTCGGAGATTTTTCTTTCAGGTTATTATCCGCAATAGCGATTGCTTTATTTAACAAACTTTCAGCCTGCTCGTATCTACCGATGGTTTGAAAAAGCATGGCTTCGTTGTTTAAAACAATGGCATAGGGATTACTGTTCTCTCCATTTGCTTTTTTAATCAAGGCATGGGCTTTTTTGAATAGCTCCTCCGATTCGTTGTATTTACCCATATCTTTATAGAGTACAGCAAGGTTATTGAGTGAAGCCCCATAACCAATATTATTTTTTAAATGATTCTTTCTTATTTCGAGTGCTTTTAGGGAATATTCTTCGGATTTACTGTACCTTCCGGTGCTATGATAAACTAACCCCAGGTTACTAATCGTTAGCGTGGCATCTTTTGTTGTGGACAGGCCATGATCTTCATAAATTGCCAGGGCAGCAGCGAAAGCTAATTCAGCCGACCGGAAACGGTTTCCGGCATACAACATTTCTCCCGCATCATTAAAGTTTTCGGCTTGTTCCCGGGCTGATTTTTCTGAAAAGCTTTTTCCTTTTAATACTTCTAACAGAATTTTTTGGTAACGCATATACCGCTCTTCGTTTTCGTAAAGGCCAGAGTTGTCGCTAAAAGAAACGGCATAGTTGTAATCAATAGCCTCGTACTCTTTTTTTGAATTTTCCAGGTGGTTAATCAGCTCATCTTTTAGCACATTAACAACCTCTTCTTCATCAATAATTTTTTTGAGTTTATTAAGGATTTGTGCATGAATGGTAAAAACAGACAAGCCTAAAAGAAGGGTAAATAATATTTTTTTCATCTTGTTAAGGTTTTGAAAAGCAATATACTAAATTAAAACTTTTTATGCCATAAAAAAAACTGCCAAAAAAGTGGCAGTTAAATTTAAATATACATAAAGGTTTTTATATTATTCATCTCTTAAAATATCGGCAGGATTTATTTTAGCTGCCTTATGTGTTTGGTAAAGTATGGTAATTGATGCTACTGCTGCCATTATCACAGTTACTAAAATAAACATCAGAATGCTTAAATTCATTCTGTAAGCATACATTTGTAACCATTTGTTTAATAAAAAATAACAGATAGGCCAGGCGATTATACCTGCAGTAACAACAAGGCTTAAAAACTGAAGCAATTGTTTCAGGGTAATTTGCGATGTTTTCGCACCAAATGTTTTTCGGATAGCTATTTCGGGCAGTTTTTGATTGATAATGTAATTTATCAGTCCGATAAATCCCATCAATGAAATAACGATAGCCATGATACTAAAAATAGTTAGTACAAAGATTATCCTAGATTCCAGATGATAATTTTTGCTCAACGTTTCCTGATAAAATTCGTAAGTAATTGCAGAAGTCTGGAATATTTCCTTCCAAGCCGTTTTTATTTTATTGATTAGCGCTTTTTCTGTACCCTCTTTATAATTGATTCCAAGTTGATATAACCTAGAATCATCATAATAAAAAATAACGGGTGAGCTTTTTCTTTGCAGCGAGAAATTTTTAAAATCATTGACTATTCCGGTAATTTCAAATTTTTGTTTACCACTTGTAAAAACTTCACCAATAGCTTCATTTGGTTTAAAACCTATTGACCGGATAAAGTTTTGGTTCACAAGTGCTTTTTTTAGGGTATCGTTTTTTTGTGCTAAACGAAACCAGTTACCATCAGAGATCTTTAGCTGATATGTTTTTGCATAATCTTCATCAACGGCTTTCATGTTGGCAAAGATTCTTTCATCATTATCTACCCTATTACAGTTTGATGTATAATTTTGTCCGTATAAAGGCGGTGCAACCTGGCACGTTGCCTGGTTAACTTCGGGCAATTGTAAAATTTTGTTTTTAAAATTTATTTTTTGATGGGTTGATGTTTCAGGAAAATGCACCAACAAATTGTTTTCTTCGTTAAAACCCAACGGTTCATTTTGCATGTAATTTAATTGCAGACGGATAGTTATAACAGAAATAATAAAAATATGAGCAATAATAAATTGAAAAATGAGAAACACTTTATAAATAGAAAATTTACGCAAGTTACGGGTTGCCGTTTTTTGTCGTAAAGCTTTAACTGGGTTATACTTTGAGATGTGAAAAGCTGGGTATATTCCAGAAATTAAACTAACAGACACCAAAATACTTAATAAAAAAAATGGAATGCTGATATGGTTATATAAACTGAGTTTAACAGAGTTTCCAATGAAGTTATTCACTATTGGTAGAAAAACCTCTACAATAATTACAGCAATAATTTCTGCAACAATTATTAAAAACGCAGCTTCGAGCAAATACTGCATTATAAGCCTTAAACGAGAGCTTCCTAGTGTTTTTTTTATGCCCACTTCTTTTGCTCTTTTAAATGCCTGAATGGTTGAAAGGTTAACAAAATTAATTATTGTAAGCACTAAAATAAATAGCGCAATACTTTCAAGTGTCCATATGATTGGTTTAGGAATATTGTAAGTTCCCGGATATGCTCCTGTTCTACTGAGATGAATTTCTTTGATGTTTTCAAGAATAAAAGAGATATTTTGTTTCTCAAAATTACTTAACTGGTAGTAAGTAGCTAATAATTTTTGTTCAATATTGTTTTTTGTTGTTATTTTATCTTTTACAATGTATGTTGCAAATCCTGTTTTTTGAGAGCCCCAGTTATCATAGTTGAAATTTACAAATTTTTCAGATAGATTATCAAGGTTTACAAGCAAAGAATACGGCAAGTGAGTATTTACAGGAGGCGATTCAATTATTCCAGCTATTTGGACCGTGATCATATTATTGATAAAAATTATTTTCCCAAGAGGGTTTTCTTTTCCGTATAGTTTTTCTGCTAAATCGGCAGTAATAAGGGCTTGCCCGGGTAATTCTATGTTGTTGGGAGAACCGTTAACAAAAGTAACATTAAAAATATTAAAAAATGAAGAGTCTACAAATGTTAGCCCGTTTTCGAAAAATGCTTTTTCATCGGTATATAAATTATTATGAGAAGCAAAATATATTTGTGATACAATTTCAATCCCCGGAATATTTTCTTTAATATGCCTGTGTAAAGGAAATGGAGCAGGATCAATTGTTGTAAAATTTGGACGGCGGGTTTCTGCAACTACCCTGTAGGTGTTATTTGCTTTTGGATGGTAATTATCAAAACTCCATTCGTTTAAAATAAAAAGAAAGATGATGAGCACTGTTGATAATGCGATTGAAAAGCCGATAATATTAATTAGAGAAAAATTTTTATTTCTCCATAATATGCGTAAAGCAATTTTTAAACTGTTCATGATGATTTATTTTTTTTCTTTCCATCAATCAAGCAACATGCCAAAAAGCATAATTTATTAATAATTAGTGTTTTGTGTTCGTAAAAGTATTGTTTTTTTTTAAAACGTGTTTCTTTATGGAACACTTGACTGTTTCGTTTTGATACAAAAAAATCCGGTAAAAAGCCGGATTATAAGGAAATTATTTAGGCACTATTTACCATTCCCAATCAAAACCATCTTTGGTATCTTTTATTGTAATGCCTTTTTGGGTTAATTCATCACGTATTTTATCGGCCGTAGCAAAATCTTTATTCTTTTTGGCTTTGAGCCTTAGGGTTAAAATCATGTCAATAAGATCAGATGTGAACTCTGAGTTGTCTGACTGTTCTTTTTGTAAGCCTAAAATATCATAAACAAACGTTTGGAAAAGATTTTTTAATTGTTCCAGGCCAGTTGCGTTAATTTTTTCTTTGCCTTCTTTTATTAAATGAATAAACCGAACCGCTTCAAAAAGATGTGCGATTAAAATCGGGCTGTTTAAATCATCGTTGATGGCTTGGTAACAGTTTTCTTCTAATTCATTAATGTTAACTGTTGATTCTTTTCCTGCACTCAGTTGTTGTAAAATTTTTCCTGCTTTTAATAAACGTTCCAGCCCTTTTTCAGCTGCTTGTAATGCTTCGTTTGAAAAATCAACAGTACTTCGGTAGTGCGCCTGCAGAATAAAAAATCGAACTGTCATCGGGCTGTAGGGCTTTTCCAGCAATTTATGATTTCCAGAAAACAGTTCTTCAAGGGTAATAAAATTACCCAGTGATTTCCCCATCTTTTGTCCGTTGATGGTAATCATATTGTTGTGCATCCAGTATTTTACCGATTCTTTTTCATTAGCAGCTGTTGATTGGGCAATCTCACATTCGTGATGTGGGAAGAGTAAATCCATTCCACCGCCATGAATATCGAACTGCTCACCCAAATATTTGGTGCTCATGGTTGAGCATTCTATATGCCAGCCCGGAAAGCCATCACTCCATTTTGAGGGCCAACGCATAATATGCTCTGGTGCAGCTTTTTTCCAAAGCGCAAAATCAAAAGGATTCCTTTTTTCGTTCTGGCCCTCCAGTTGGCGGGTATTAGATTGTAAATCCTCGAGTTTGCGGCCGGAAAGTTTTCCGTAATCATGTTTTTCATTATATTTTTCAACATCAAAATAAATAGACCCGTTTACTTTATAAGCAAAGCCATGTTCAATAATTTTTTCTACCATCAACTGCTGTTCAATGATATGTCCCGAAGCTTTGGGCTCAATATTGGGACGCAGTACATTTAATGCTTCCATATTTTCATGGTAGCGATGGGTAAAATATTCAACCACTTCCATGGGCTCCAATTGTTCCAAACGTGCTTTTTTGGCAATTTTATCTTCACCTTCATCGGCATCGTTTTCTAAGTGTCCCACATCGGTTATGTTTCTTACATAACGGACTTTATAATCGCGGTGTTTCAGGTAGCGATAAAGTAAATCAAAAGTAATTGCCGGCCGGGCATGTCCTAAATGGGCATCGCCATAAACAGTGGGACCACAAACATACAATCCAACGTATGGAGGTTTTATGGGTTCAAACTTCTCTTTTTTCCTGGTTAACGAATTATAAATAATCAAATTTTTATCCATCCCTCAAAATTTTTGTTTTTTCCAACATACAAAAATAATATTATTATTGAGTTGGTTTAAAATATTGGGTCCTATTTTAACCTGCATTATTCTTAAACTTGATGAATAATGCTGCTGACGTAGGAAAAATAAAGGTTTAATTAGTATAAACCGTTGATTTTCCCAGTTAGCTTAAAGCGGATTGTTTTTTTCGAGGGTTTCTTTGGTTACTTTATAACCTGTTTCGAAAATTTCGCGCCCTTTGTCGAGGCTAAACATCCCATAATTACTAAGTCCGGCAGCTTCAATAAAAAGATCACAAAGTTTTCTCTTTTCTTTGGATATCGTGTCAACCGTTAAATGAAAAGCTCGTTCGCCAATACGAAAAATACTATCCAGGTTTTTTTCTTCTCCGGTAGGATTTACATGCGATCCAATCAGTTTTTTGCATTGATCTTTAATCGGTTCTATCGGTAAATTATCGAAAACACCGCCGTCAACAAAAGTTTTACCATCAATGATCTGTGGTTTAAAAAGCACCGGTATACTTGCCGAAGCAATAACCTTTTCAAGAATACTTCCTTGATGAAAATATTCAATTTTACCATCATTTAAGTTTGCTGCTGCTACATATAACGGTATTTTTAGCTCTTCAAAAGTTTTCGCCCGTATCGTTTTTTTTAATATTTTTGATACTTTTTCCATGGACAAAAGTCCTTTATTCGGGATAGAAACATGAGTAAAATGGAAAAGGCTGTTATGATAAAAAATCTCAAAGCTTTCTTCGGGACTGTATCCATAAGCATAAAAAATACCAGCAAGAGCCCCTGCGCTTGTTCCGGCAATAATTTCGGGGAAGACTCCTTTCTCGTTTAATGCTTTTAACACTCCCAGGTGGGCAAAACCTCGTACTCCACCACCGCTAAGCGCAATACCAATATTGTACTTAGGATTATTTAATTTTTGGAATACATTAGACATTAACCCCATAATATGATCCGATATTTACTATTTTTAGCAAAGCTATAATATACTCATTATTTTAGTCATAAAAAACAGATACTTTAAAAGAAATATAATAGTGTAATATTAAAAATCTTGGCGCCTTAGCGGTAAAAAAAATGGAAAATATGAAATGCGAACTTGCCTGACGATTTACCTTGCCCTCGGTAGGCAAGCAGTGCCGTATGGCATGCAATCAGGGATACAAAGACGCGAAGAAAAAAATATTTAGTTATAATTAAAAAGAGCTGTTCTTTTTCAGTATTTTTTGAGTTATTTTATATCCAGCTTCGAAAATTTCGCGGCCTTTATCCAGTCCGAGCATTCCATAATTGCGAAGTTCTTCAGCCTCGATAAAAAGGTCGCAAACTTCTTTCTTTTCTTTTAATTTAGCACCTACTGATAAATGAAAAGTTCGTTCAGCAATTTTCATGATGCTATCAAGATTTTCTTCTTTCTCAAGAGGATTAAGATGTGAACCAATCAACTTTTCACATTGATTTTTAATCGGTTCTATCGGTAAATTATCAAAAACGCCACCATCGACAAAAGTCTTACCATTTATTATTTGAGGTTTAAAAAGCACAGGGATGCTTGCCGAAGCAATAACTTTATCTATAATTTTACCTTGATGAAAATATTCAATCTCTCCATCGTTAAGATTGGAGGCTGCTACATATAATGGTATCTTTAACTCTTCGAACGTTTTCGCCCGAATTGTTTTTTTTAATATTTTCGATACTTTTTCCATGGAAAGAAATCCTTTATTAGGAATAGAAACCTGGGTAAAATGGAAAAGACTATTATTATAAAAAATTTCAAAACTTTCTTCGGGGCTGTACCCATCTGCATAAAAAACACCTGCAATTGCACCCGCACTTGTTCCTGAAATAATTTCAGGGTAGATATCATGCTCATTTAAAGCCTTTAATACCCCTAAATGTGCAAAGCCACGAACACCGCCGCCACTTAATGCAATGCCTGTATTGTATTTTTTACTATCCGGTTTTTTAAACATATTTGATATAAAGCCCATAGTACTGTAGTTTATTTAATTTAACAATCATACAATATACTCATTATTTCGATCATTAAAAACAGATATTTTAAAAGGAAAATATATATTGTGTAGTATTTTAAAAAAATATTATGTAATAATTAAAAAATATTCTTAGCGCCTTGGCGGCTTAGAGGTGAAAAAGTACGGAAATTTAACCGCGAAGGCACAAAGACGCAAAGAAAATTTAATATATATATATATTGTGTAATATTAAAAAAAACTTAGCGCCTTGGCGTCTTAGCGGTGCAGAAAAAAAAGAAACAAATATTACCCGCGAAGACACGAAGAAATTTAAAAGGAACCGCAAATATTCATCAAACTTCATTAATTTTGAGCAATTATATAATTTTTAAAAATTTAGGACTATGAGTTCAACACGACAACATAAAATAGAGCGGTTACTGCAGAAAGATTTGGGTGATATTTTTCAGAAAGGAACGAACACTCTGTTCAAAAATAAAATGATAACGGTTACTGCCGTAAGGGTATCGCCTGATTTGTCGATAGCTAAAGTATATTTAAGCCTTTTTCCGGTTAATGATAAAGATGAATTTATTCAATATATTAATGATATTGAAAATAAAATACGATTTGATTTGGGGAAAAGGATAAGACATCAGCTACGAAAAGTACCTGAGTTGAAGTTTTTTATTGACGACTCGTTGGATTATATCGAGAATATTGATAAGCTTTTAAAATAATTATTAGCGGTAAAAAAATAAGGAAAATATGAACCGCGAAGACACGAAGACGCGAAGAGATATTAAAAGAAATATCTTGTGTAACATATTAAAATAATACTTAGCGCCCCAGCCTGCCGGCTGGCAGGTTAGCGGTGAAAAGAAAGAAAAAAATGAAATACGATCCCATAAAAAAAAGCCTCGGAACGGTATTTAATAAACGCCCTTTTTTACGTAAATTATTTTATCGATTACTTGATTTGCTATTGTTACGCACCTGGCACATTAAAAAAGTTATCCGCAAATGGAAAAAAAATTATAAGGGTAAAGCCTGGGTTTTAGATGCAGGATCAGGGTTCGGTCAATATAGCTATTATCTTTCCAAGCAATCAAAATACTGGCAAATTTTGGGGGTTGATGTTAAGCAGGAACAAATCGATGATTGTAACCGGTTTTTCAAACAAATAAAAAAAATCGAAAAAGTACAGTTTGAATATGCCGATTTAACTCAATTTAAAAAAGAATCGGCCTTTGATTTGATTTTAAGCGTTGATGTGATGGAGCATATTGAAGACGATATTACTGTATTTCGTAATTTTTATGCTTCGCTAAAGCCAAGAGGAATGTTGTTAATATCTACTCCATCAGACCAGGGTGGCTCGGATGTTCATGGCGATGATGACCATTCATTTATCGATGAGCATGTTCGCGATGGATATAATATTAACGAAATTGAAGAGAAACTTGAAAAAGCGGGTTTTTCAAATGTGGAAAGCAACTATTCATACGGAACACCGGGTAAAATATCCTGGAAACTATCGATGAAGTACCCGATTTTAATGTTAAATGCAAGCAAATTATTTTTTATCATCTTGCCTGTTTATTATATCTTAGCCTATCCGATATCAATTGTTTTAAATTATTTTGATATAAACCAAAAACATCAAACCGGAACCGGGTTAATAGTAAAAGCGTATAAACAATAAAATCTAAAAATAAAAAATTTTGAATTTTCCCGTATTTATATCGAAACGTTATTTAATTGCCAAAAAATCGCGAAATGCCATTAATATTATTTCAATGATTTCGATTATTGGCGTAACCATTGGGGTGGCATCTTTAATTGTTGTTTTGTCTGTTTTTAATGGTTTCGACGAGGTAATCAAGTCGATGTATAATGCCTTTGATCCGGATTTGAAAATAACACCGGTTACCGGGAAAGTTTTTACAGTAAACGATAGTTTAAAAACGAAAATTATCAATCATTCAAATGTTTTTGATGTAGCAGAGACTTTCGAAGAAAATGCATTGTTAAAGTATAGCGACCAACAATATATTGCTACCATTAAAGGCGTGAGTGATAATTTTGAAAATATTTCCGGAGTAGATACCATGATGGTCGCTGGAGACTTTATCCTGAAGAAAAACGATCAAAATTACGCCGTGGTTGGACAAGGTGTAGCCTATTATTTATCGCTCGGATTGAATTATATCGACCCTATAATAATCTATGTTCCAAGGCGCGATGCTAATATTACGACGAATCCTGCCAGCGCTTTTAACAGAAACTATATTTTTCCTTCTGGTGTTTTTGGTATTCAACAGGAATTCGATACCAAATATATTATTGTACCATTAGATTATGCAAGGGAATTATTTGATTACAACCAGGAAGTTAGTGCTCTTGAAGTTAAATTAAATGATTTAAGACAATTAAATAATACCCAAAATGAACTAAAGGATATTTTAGGCTATGATTTCGTGATAAAAAATAGACACCAACAGCATGAGTCGTTCTATAAAATTATGAAATCAGAAAAAATATATATTTTTATTATACTCACCTTTATACTTATTATAGCCTCTTTTAATATTATAGGCTCATTAACCATGTTAATCATTGATAAAAAAGAGGACATTG
>CAZWPU010000014.1:0-19420 GCA_964635605.1 uncultured Bacteroidales bacterium
AAAAATAATTAAAATCTGACAACAATAAAAAATTCATATTAAACCCAAACTATATAAAATGTTGAGTTAATTTTTAGTATTTTAGCAGAAACTACTCAAGTTTGTAAACAATTGATTATCCGTGAGGTAAAGAATGATTGACCATAATACCATACAAAGAATAATTGACACCGCAGATATTGTAGATGTGGTTCAGGATTTTGTGAACCTTAAAAAAAGAGGCGTAAATTATTTAGGCTTATGCCCTTTTCATAACGAAAAAACACCTTCGTTTACGGTATCGCCATCGAAAGGGATTTATAAATGTTTTGGTTGCGGGAAAGGG
The DNA here is from genome assembly GCA_964635605.1 of uncultured Bacteroidales bacterium. Lineage (GTDB taxonomy): Bacteria > Bacteroidota > Bacteroidia > Bacteroidales > UBA12077 > UBA12077. The sequence goes on from CAZWPU010000014.1 coordinate 326, forward strand.
GGTAATGCCGTGAACTTTATCATGGAGCACGAGCATTTAAGCTACCCGGAAGCTTTAAAATATTTAGCCAAAAAATATAATATTGAAATTATTGAAAAGGAGCTCACGGCTGAAGAAATTCAACAACAAAACGAACGCGACAGCCTTTTGATTGTAACCAAATTTGCCAACAGTTATTTTCAGGAAAAATTACACAAACATACCGATGGGCGGGCCATAGGACTAAGTTATTTTAAAGAGCGTAGTTTTAGAGAAGATATCATTAAAAAATTTGAGCTCGGTTATAGCCTGGATATTAAAGATGCTTTTACCAAAGCGGCACTTGAAAAAGGATACAAATTAAATTTTTTGGAAAAATCGGGTTTAACCATTGTTAAAGACCAGGATAAATACGATAGATTTCGTGGTCGCGTGATGTTTCCTATACATAGCCTTTCGGGCAATGTGGTGGGATTTGGTGGACGTATTTTAACAAAAGATGCTAAAGCCGCTAAATATCTTAATTCGCCAGAGTCCGAAATCTATCATAAAAGCCGCATTTTATTCGGAATGTATCAGGCTAAAAAGTCCATTACCCAGAAAGATCACTGCTTTTTAGTGGAAGGGTACACGGATGTTATTTCTATGCATCAGGCAGGAATTGAGAATGTAGTTGCTTCATCGGGAACTTCGCTTACGGTAGAGCAAATACGATTAATTAAAAGGTTTACTCCCAACGTTACCATTATTTATGATGGCGATGAAGCGGGAATTAAAGCTTCGCTTAGAGGAATTGATTTAATTTTAGAGCAAGGGTTAAATGTTAAAGTTTTACTGCTGCCCAACGGCGAAGACCCCGATTCTTTTGCTAAATCAAAAAGTTCGTCAGAATTTTTAGATTTTATCAGCGAAAATGAAGAAGATTTTATTACGTTTAAAACAAAACTTTTATCCAAAGACACAAAAAATGATCCGGTAAAAAAAGCCAACTTAATAACCGATGTCGTACGATCGATTGCTGTAATCCCCGAAAATATTACCCGTACAGTATATATCAAAGAGTGTAGCAGGATTTTAGATATCGATGAGAAAGTACTTTACAGCGAGATTGGCAAAATTCGTAAAAGAAATATTGAAAAAGAATACAAGCGGCAAATTGTTTCTCCGGAAGATCACTATAAAACCGCATCGCCTTCGGTTCCTTCTTTTGTGAGTGATATCTATTCCGAAGCACAGGAAAAAGAAATTATCCGATTGTTATTGCATTACGGAAATCATACGCTTTATAGTTATCAGGAAACTAAGTATGACGAACCGCGTCTTGTTTCTGTTGCTGAATATATTATTACTGAAATCCTTAATGATGATTTAGAATTTAAAAATCTTATCTACAAACAGATTTTTCAGGAATACCTTGAAGCTTTAAATCGTGCGGGAAAACTGGAAAACAAACATTTTATTTATCATTCCGATCCACAAATAAGTAAACTTGCCGCCGATTTATTAAGCAATTCATATACGTTAAGTAAAATATTTAAAAAAGGCGGTATTCTGATCGAAACAGAAGAAATGAAACTGAAACGCCTTGTTCCTGAAACGATTATTTCATATAAACGGAAGATTTTAGAAATAGCCCAAAGTGACGTTTCCGAAAAGTTGAAAGAAGCTCAGCATAATAAGCAGAACAATGAAGAATTGAGTAATCTACAAAAAGAATTTATGCAAATAACATCGGCTATTAATGAAATTTCCAAAGTGCGTGGGTGGGTTGTTTTAAAATAATTTATACCTGATGTTTTTTTAATGTAAATGTTATTGCTGTTCCTTTTCCAGGAATACTGTCAATTGTAATAGTTCCTCCATTTTTTTCAACAAACTCTTTACACAAAATCAAACCCAGTCCTGATCCTTTTTCGTTCGAAAGTCCGGGAATTGTATGATGTTGGTCTATTCGGAAAAGCTTAGGTAAATCTTTAGGATCAATACCAATACCTGTATCTTTTACGGTAATGCTAATGGTATCTTTAAATAATTTGGCTAATATTTCTATAGTCCCTTCATCAGGAGTAAATTTAACGGCATTAGATAAAAGATTTCTTACTACTGCCTTTATCATATCCTCATCAGCATAAGCAATTAAATGCTCAGGGAGTTCTGTATTTAATTTTATTTTTTTCTGATCAATTTTGCGTTTTATCAACTCAACATTTTCAATCACTACAAAATAAATATCAACCGGCTTTGGATTAAATATTACTTCGCCGGTTTGGGTTGATGACCAGTCAAGTAAATTCTCGAGTAAATTAAAAGTTGTCTGTGATAATCGATTTAATTGGGCTAAAATATTTTTTGTTTGCTCCCTGTTATAGGTATCGAAATCGTTAAAAACCACATTTGTAGAAGTAACTAAGGTGCTAATCGGATTACGTAAATCATGGGCAATAATTCTAAAAAATTTATTTTTTGTTGCATTGCTTACCGCTAATTTATCACGCTGTTGTTCAATTTCTTTTTTCTGTTGAATAATTTCCTTCTCGGCCTGTTTTAATTTCGTAATATCCGAATCAATGGCAATAAGATTAATAGTTTTTCCATCTTTATCTACAACCGGTGTTAGCGTTGTTTGTGCCCAAAGTTCTTTCCCTTCTCTTGATTTTGTTTTAAATTCATAAACGATGGATTTACTTTCATTTATACAAGTATCTATCGCCTGCTTAATATTAGGGTTATCGCTACTTTGTTTTATGTTTTTATATTTTTCTTTTTTGTATTGATCCAAAGTATAACCATACATTTTTGTAAATGCATTGTTTACCCACTCAATATTACCATCTTTATCGAAAATGCCAATAGCATTATCGGTTTCACTAGCTACTTTCGACAGTTTTAAAAGTTCAATATTGGCTTTTCTAAGTTGTATGGCCTGATTGGTGATCTCCCATTTTTGTTTCTCCAGCTCATTATTTTTTTTGCTAATACGTTCGTTAGCATCTTTTAAATGTTCTGCCTGAACAAGAATTTCCTCTTTTTGCATTAATATTTCCTGGGTACGCTGAATCACAATCTTCTCCAGCTTATCTTTTTCCCTGACTAATCGATAAGTATAGAGCCGAACAATTCCAATGATTAAAAGTATTCCGATGATTATATATCCTAAAATGGCGGCAAAAGATCGATACCATGGAGGCAAAATTTTAAATTTAAACAATGCTGGTTCTGATTCTATATTATAAATATTTTTTGCTTTTACATAAAAAACATAATCGCCTTCACGTAAATTAATATATTCTCTTTTTGTTTCTGTAGTCCATTCCGACCATTTCTTGTCAAATCCTTTTAAATAATAGCTATATAAATTTTCGGATTCTTCATCATAAAAGGGAAACGCAAATTGAAAAGTTAATGAATTGTTATCATAGTTTAAAACCGTTCCCATATCAATTGTTTTCCCGGGATTTATCCTGTTTAACTGAACAAGGCTATCTTTTGGTATGTTAATTTTAGAAAAATTAGTGCCATAATAAATTACCGAATCAATTATACTTACTTTACGGATAATTGGTGAAGAAATATTGTAATAGTCTTTAGAAAAATTATTCCTGTAGCGAAATGTACCTTCAGTTGTTCCAAACCATATAGAAGAATCAGTAAAAGTGGTTACATAAAAAGGAGTAATGATTTTATCGTATAATTTATAAATTGAAAGCGTGTCGGAGCTACTCTCCTCTTGGACTGTATCTTGATCTGCAGCATCATTCTCTGATGGAAATATATCTTTTGCTAAAACGAAACTGTCGGTTGAGCAATCATACGTAAAATATTTCATATCAGAAATAAAAAGTAACTGATTGTTGTAATGAGCCATTTCTATTGCCTTTGTAGAAGGCAACCCTTTATCTTCACCATGAAAAACTACCTGATGGGGTTTATGATCTTTATGAAAAGGATTTTTAATTTCGTAAAGTCCCTTATAATGGACACTTAACCACAGATTGCCCAGCGAGTCTTCTTCAACACTTCTTATTTGTTCGTTTATATCAAAAGGTTTTCCTAAGTTTACCCATTGTCCGTTAGCATAATCTAAAATTGCTACTCCATTTACTAAGCCCAACACTACTTTTGAAGGATCTTGATTATATTGATATATTTTAAGAATTCTTTGATAATTTAAAATTTGTTTGGAATAATTTTTCTTTATTTGAAAAAGCCCCCTACTTGTAGCTATAAGCAATAAAGCTTCATCTGAAGATGGGAATTCCAGGGTTTCTAATTTTTGCAAGATGTTTTCATCATTCTTTTTCAGATGGATATCGGGAATAAAGAAATATAAAAACCCCCAGGTTTGCTCAAAAGATCCCTTTACAGGATAAAAGCGGTTAACTTCATAATCCTGGTTTAAATCTTTTTTATTTTTTGAATAATAAATTCCGGATCCAGTAGCAATATAAGTATATTCATCTAAACTTGCCACATCTGTTATATTGCCAATAATTCCTAAATCCTCTGTCCAATATCGAAAAGGAGAAAAAATATCTACCCGGCTTATGCCATTATCTAAAGCTAACCATAACGTTTCATTATTGTCAAAAAACAGATAATATACAGGACTAATAATACCGGTTGATTCTTTATCAATAATATCAATTACATTAAAATTAGTGTCAACCGTTAATACCGCTCCTTTTATGGTTGCCAAAGCAAAAAGCTGATCATTAACTTTTATTCCATGATAAAGCGTATGCTCAATAAAATAATTATTCAGAGACTTTCCTGCTTCAGAAATCTTAGAAATAGGCCTTATTTCTGCTTTTGTTTGGGTTTGATGATATAAATATAAACCATGCCTTCTGGTTCCAATCAATAATTTCTCACCTAAAGGGATAATTGAGTGAATACGCTTGTCGGCAAAAAACTCACCCTTTTGGACAAGTTCTAGTGAGTTTCCCTCAAAAGCTATTAACCCTTTCCCAACTTCATTAATATATAATCGATTATTTACTTTAAAACTCAGGTAAAAACGTTCTTCAGATTTTTCCCAACAACTAATTTGTTGATTTTCTAATCTAAAAATAAATTTTTCAGTAAGAAAAAAAACTTCATCATCAATACAATAGGTATTCCAAACATCACCAAACTCAGAATATTTTGGGTCAATTAAATAGGTTAATGATTTATAATGCAACTGTCCTTGATTATCAGGAGTAAGTATGCCAATTTCATTGTACGCGCCAACAAAAATATTATTCTGTTTGTCAACGGCCAGGCTTCGAACATTCGATTGGTTATCAACATAAATACTTTGCCATGAAACTCCATCATATTCAAGAATACAATTTGAATTTCCAAAATACATTATGCCTCTTTGATCCTGCGTAATGCACCAGTTTTGTGGGCCGGCATTATAGTCTTCGGAGGAGTAATAATCCGATAAAACCAGTCCTCTTTTCTGAGCTTGAACTTGTAAGGCTCCAATAATTAAAAAGAAAATAAAAATGAATTTATTCAATTTTTTCATCAAGCACCTTCTCCTTTACTCATTTGATCTAATTTTTCAATAACAGAATCTTTATATTTTCTTCCAATGGGGAGTTCTGTATAGCCAATATCAATTCCTGAAAGACTATAAGCATCAATTTTATTAATAGCTACAATAAACGAACGGTGTATCCTTAAAAACTGCGAAGCCGAAAGAAAAGATTCAAAATAGCTCAACGGCTGTTTTGTAACAACCGTTTTGCAAACCGTAACTACTTTTACATAATCTTTAATGCTTTCGAGATATAAAATATTTTTAAGGTAAACTTTTACCATTTTTTTATTTTCTTTCAGATACAAAAATTCTTTTTTATCAGAAATGTCCTTTTCTACAGATTTTTTTTCAATTATCCGATTAATGGATTTTAATAATCTTTCAAAAGAAATCGGTTTTAATAAAAAATCATCTACATTTAAATCAAAACCTTCAATGGCATAGCTTTTATTCGCAGTAATAAAAATTACTGAAGGAGGATTAGAAAGTGTTTTTACAAAATCAACACCTGTTAATCCTGGCATTTCAATATCGAGAAAAATAAGGTCGACTTTGTTTTCTTTTAAAAATTCGAAAACAGGTAATGCATTGTCAAATCTTCCTACAACTTCTATGTAAGGAATTTTCTTTAAAAATCCTTCAATAATTGTTATAGCTAATGGTTCATCATCAACCACAACACATCTTAAACTCATAAAAAGCTTATAATTAAGTGGTTAGATACCCAATGTTCATTTATTTAGTCAGCAATTTATAAATAATATTTCAAAAAATTTCAACTTCGGTATAATAATTTTTATCAGATATCGATAAAAATTGTTTTTTGGGGGTAGATAGTTGTCTTCTGTCGATAAATAAATACGAACTAAATAAAAAATTTTAAATTCGCAATTACATTCAATAAACACAACGAATATAATTTTTTCATGATGCAAACATACTAATTTTTTAACCTGAAACTCACTCTAATTAGTTTGCAAAAAAAAGGTGTTGATTCATATCGACACCTTTTTTTAATTCTATTTTTTTAAGAAATCCAACAATTAATCTTTTTCCCTTTTTGCAAGTCTTAATGTATTCATACGTATAAATTAAAAAATTTAATTTTCAAAAATGAAACGATTCATTATTCTAATTATTGGTTTTATAACCCTTCTCCTTTCTTGTAAACAGAAAGCTAGCAGTACAAGCGATCAGGAAATTTTTCAAAAAATTTTCAATGAAGCATTATCTAATAATGAAGCTTACCAAAATTTAAAATACTTAACTTCCAATTTCCCCAAACGTCTTGCTTGCTATCCGCAAGGAACAGAAGCAGTAAAATGGACAAAACAGATTATGGAAGAGATGAAGCTAGATACTGTCTTTTTGCAAGAGATACAAGTTATGAACTGGAAAAGAGGAAGTATTGAGATCGCTGAGATTAAAAATAAAAATAATAAAATACCCGTTAATGTTTGCGCGTTAGGCAGAGGAATTGCCACGGGGGATAGTGGGATTGAAGCTAAAGTTGTTGAAGTAAACGGAATAGATGAATTAAAAGCATTATCGAAAGATCAAGTAAGAGGAAAAATTGTTTTTTTTAATCAGGCCATGGATCCAAATTTAGAAAACCCTTTTCGGGCCTATGGGAAAGCAGCAGCACAAGGATTTGTAGGCCCAATGTTAGCCGCAGAATATGGCGCTAAGGGAACAGTAATCCGTTCATTAACAACCTCAATTGACACATTTCCTCACACCGGAACAACGCGAAAAGCACCTGCTGACCAAACCGTCCCATCGGTTGCCATTGCAACCCAACATGCTGATCTTTTAAGTAAACTACTAAAACAAAATCCGGAACTGACTTTTTATTTTAAAACAAATTGTAAAAATTTGCCAGATACCATTTCATTCAATACTATTGGAGAAATAACCGGAACAAAATATCCAGATCAATACATTGTCGTTGGTGGGCATCTAGATGCCTGGGATAACAGCCCCGGAGCACATGATGATGGTGGTGGATGTATGCAATCTATTGAAGTGTTAAGGATATTTAAAACCATTGGCTATCAGCCAAAACATTCAATTCGTGCGGTAATGTATATGGATGAAGAAATTTCTCAAGGAGGTGGAAAAACATATGCCAGGGAAGCTAAAAGGAAAGGAGAAAAACATATTTTGGCTATTGAAAGCGACAGAGGCGTAAAAACCAATAGGATTTTCTTTTGATGCCAATGATGAGATTATCGAAAAAATAAAATCTTGGAATACCTTATTTAAGCCCTATAACATAGAAATATTTGAGAAAGGTGGCGGCGGGGTAGACATTGGTCCGCTGAAACAGCAAGGAACACCACTTGCCGGGTTATTAACTGATCCTACGCATTATTTTGATTGGCACCATTCGGCAAATGATACTTTTAATCATATTGACAAAGAAGAGATGCAAAATGGAGCTGCAGCAATGACCGCCTTAATCTATTTAATCGATAAATATGGATTATAAAAATAAATTTTCAATATTTTTAAAGCTACTAAATTTACATAGATTGTTTTTTAAACTTTACAAACAAATTTTTGTTTTAGAAACATTAAAGATAATATAACAAAAGAATTATTTTTTTATTTTAACTATTGATTCAATGAAAAATATTGACCGCCGAATTGTTATTCTTGCAGCCTTTATCTTTATAGTAGGGTTAGCTTTTGGAATCATGAAATTTTTAATTGCGCAAAAAGAAGAACCTTTTAGTCGACCACCCGTAGTTTCCAAACGATTTGTAAAAACCGAAAAGGTGGATTACAAAACCATCGTTTCTCCGGTCAAAGCTCCCGGACGCGTTAACTCCCTGGCCAATGTAGATGTTATTTCAGAAGCTTCAGGGAAATTAATCGTCTCAGATATCCCATTGAAGAAAGGAGCTCAATTTTCAACAGGAGATATTCTTTTTACCGTTTATCCTGATGAAGCTGTATTAGCTTTAAAATCAAGGAAAAGTCAGTTTTTAAATCAGTTAGCTAATTTATTGCCTGATATAACGATAGACTTTCCTGAATACGAAAAAACTTTTAGAAACTTTTTTAATGCTATCGACATTAACCAAAATTTGCCAGAATTTCCAGCCATAAATGAGGAAAAACTTAAAATTTTCCTTTCCAGCCGGAATATTTTAAGCGATTATTATAGTATCTTAAAAGAGGAGTTACAACTTAGTCGGCATACTATTAAAGCGCCCTTTAACGGAACGTATTCCGATATTTATCTCGAAGCCGGAGCATATACTAATACTGGAGGTAGAGTTGCTCATGTCATAAGAACCGATGTTTTAGAAATTGAGGTTCCGTTAGAAAGATTTGATGCTGAATGGGTAAAGGTTGGAGATAAGGTAATTATTCATTCCGACACCAAATCGATGAGTTGGAGTGGAAAAGTTATCCGTAAAAGCCAATTTATTGATCCAAAAACACAATCTCAAAATTTGTATATACAAGTTCAGAATAACATACAGAAACCAGTTCTTGTAGGCGAATATCTCCAGGTATCTTTCCCTGGGCATCCCATTAAAAATGCAATGGAAGTACCTCGCAATGTAGTTTTTAATACAAACGAAGTTTTTATTGTTGAAAACAACCGTTTAAGTAAAAAAACAATTAATATCATTAAACTAAACGAAAAAACATTAATATTTAATGGGCTTGAAGAAGGAGATATATTGGTAACACAACCACTGGTAAATGTTCAAGAAGGAACCCTGGTTGAGATCAATAAAGAAAATATTAAAAAAGAAGCTGCAAAAAATCAGTCTGAAAGTGAATAAAAACATAATATCTTCAATTAAAAAATATTTATGAAGAAGCTAATTGAACGTTTTGTAGAGTATCCTATATATGCCAATCTTATTATTGCATTTGTAATACTTGCCGGAGGGATAAGTTTGCTTTCGATGAATAAAGCATTTTTTCCCGAAAGAGAAAGCCGGATCATCACCGTATCAGTTTATTATCCCGGAGCCTCTCCTGTAGAAATGGAAGAGGGTGTTACTTCCCGCATCGAAGAGGCTGTAAGAGGATTAATAGGAATCAAAGAAATTACTTCAACCTCGGTTGAAAATAGTGCCCAGGTTACGATTGAAACATCAGGAGAATTTCCTGTCGATGAAGTATTAATGGAGGTTAAAAATGCAGTAGATGGAATATCTTCTTTACCCACAGCTGCAGAACGGCCTATTGTGGCTAAACGGCGATCCCGTGCAGGTGCTCTATACATGACACTAGTACCTGACGATAGTACAGAAATTGATTTAATGTCCTTAAAAGAATATGCCCAACTTGTTCAAGAAGACCTTTTAAATTCTGGAGTAATGAGTCAGGTGGGTATTTCAGGATTTCCATCCCCTGAAATATCAGTAGAGGTTAATGAAGAACAATTATTAAGATATGATTTAACCATCAGTGAAATAATTCGAGCAATCCAAACCAACAACCAGGATATTTCGGGTGGTGAAATCAAATCAGACGAAGAAGAATTATTGATTCGTTTACGCTCAAGAAGCACCGATCCAAATAAAATCGGAAGCATTATCCTCCGTGGGAAAAAAGACGGAAGTTTTATCCGAATTAGAGATGTGGCCGAGGTAAAGAAAAAATTTGCTGATACCCCAAGACAAACATGGGTAAATGGGAAAAACACCGTTTTTATTGGTATCGATAAGTTGCCCGAAGAAGATTTATCGGCCATTACTGAATATGCAAACAATTACATCGAAGAATTTAACCAGGAAGATCACGGAGTACAACTAGAGATTTCCTTTGCTTTTCTCGACATTTTACAAAGCCGATTAGACTTATTAGTAAGCAATGGAATCATTGGGTTTGTCTTGGTAATCGTAGCCTTATCTTTATTTCTTAGTGTACGTTTATCCCTTTGGGTTGCATTTGGTATTCCATTTAGTTTTTTAGCGATGTTTGTTGTGGCGAATCTAATTGGAGTAACCATTAATATGATGTCGCTTTTCGGAATGATTTTGGTTATTGGTATTTTAGTTGATGATGGAATTGTTATTGCCGAAAATATTTACCTCCATTTTGAAAAAGGGAAAACACCCATGAAAGCAGCTGTTGATGGAGCAGTTGAAGTTTATCCTGCGGTATTAACATCTATTGTTACTACCATAATCGCTTTTAGTCCATTATTATTTTTGGCTGGAACACGCATGGAAAATATGATTCAGATGGCCATTGTGGTTATTTTAAGTTTAGGGTTCTCGTTATTTGAAGCTTTTTTCGTACTACCGGCTCACTTAAGCTCTCATCACATTCTTAGTCGTAAAAGCCTGAAAAAAAAGAAAACAAAAGGGATAAAAAAATATTTAGAACGTTTTATCGTATGGTTGCGTGACGATATCTATCATTATGCTTTGCTTTGGCTGTTAAAATGGCGCCACATTGTAATAGCTTTTCCTGTTGCCCTGTTTTTAATTACAGCTGGATTATTAGCAGGAGGGCACATCAAAAACACCTACTTCCCCATGGTTGATTTTGACAGCTTTGAAATTAATATTGCCTTTACTCCTGGCGATGGAGAAAAACAAACCAAGGAATATTTACGAAATTTTGAAAAGTCCGTATGGGAAGTAAATGAAGAGTTAACGACAGAGTTAAAACTTGAAGAAAATATTATTGATCGCTTAATTACTTCCTTAGGATCTTCTTTTAGCGGCCAGGAAGTTGGAGCTCATGCCGGTAGGGTAAGAGTATATCCTGTCGACCTGAATGAATTGGGTATAAGTGCTCACGAAATATCAAACAGGGTAAGAGAAAAAATAGGGAATGTCCCCGAAGCCAGGAAACTTACTGTTGCAGGGCGAAATCGCTGGGGATCGCCAGTATCTATTAGTTTAATGTCAAAAAACATTAAAGAATTAGAAGAAGCCAAAGAATATTTAATGAAAAGATTAACGGAGCTTCCACAACTAAAAGATATTAATGAAAATGTAGCTTTAGGAAAACAGGAGATACGCCTAAAACTCAAACCCAAAGCCTATTTTTTAGGACTTGATGAAGCCACCATTGCTCAACAAGTTCGTCAGGGATTTTATGGTGGACAGGCTCAACGTTTGCAAGAAGGGAGAGATGAGCTGCGTGTTTGGGTGCGTTATCCAAAATCAAACCGGCTTACCCGGGGGCAGATGGAAAATATGAAAATAAAAACTGCGGTTGGAGATTTTCCTTTATCCGAATTGGCTGACTATCACATGGAAAGAGGACCTGTCGCTATTAATCGATACAATGGGAAACGTGAAATAAGAGTAGAAGCTGAAACGGTTGACCCTTACGCTCCAGTTCCTGAAATTTTAGAACAAATTGATAAGGAAATTATGCCCGATTTAAGGGCACAATTTACCGGATTACGATGGGAATACCAGGGTCAGCAAAAATATGGGCGTGAAGCCATATCAAAAGCTTCAGGATATTTCCTTATTGCCTTTATAATTATCATTTTCATTATGATTATGCATTTTAAAAGCTTTAATCAAACATTTATTATTTTGCTTATGATTCCGCTTTCGATGCTCGGAGTATTCTGGGGACACGGTATACACGGGAAACCTTTATCAATTATTAGCTTGTGGGGAATGGTAGCTCTTACTGGTGTAATTATTAACGATGCCATTGTTTTTCTTACGAAATATGATGGGAACCTGCTTGAAGGGAAAAAAGTGCATGAAGCAATTATTGAAGCAGGAAAAGTTCGTTTACGTCCAATTATTTTAACCAGTATTACCACTACCATCGGTTTGTTCCCCATAATACTTGAAAAAAGCGTCCAGGCACAATTTTTAATTCCTATGGCCATTAGCTTAGCCTATGGGATTGCTATCGGAACCGTATTTATCCTTATTTTCTTTCCTGTACTCATCATGATATTAAATGATGTAAAAGTTTATTTGAACTATTTATGGACAGGTATTAAACCCGAACGCGAAGAGGTGGAAGTAGCTATTCAACTCCATAAACGCAGAATGAAATATGAAACAAATACAAGCGATGAAAATGAATAATATGACACAAAAAACATCTATCATTCTTATTTTTTCTCTATGCCTTTTTTCAATGAGCATAAACGCTCAGGAGTCGTTAACATTCTCTAAGGCCTTAGAGAAAGCTTTGGAAAATAATTATGGAATTGTCATCTCTAAATCGGAAGTTGATATTGCTGAAATAAACAATAACTGGGGAACTGCTGGCAGATATCCAAATATTGGATTTGATGTAAACTCTTCGAATAGTAAAGAACTAATCGATAACACAACATCCAACAGGATTGCAGGTTCAGTAGGCTTAAACTGGACCATCTTTAACGGATTTCAAGCCAACATTGCCAAAGACAGATTAGAACAGTTAGAAAATCTTGCCAAGGGAAATGCGGCGGTAGTTGTAGAAAATACCATTCAGGAAGTAATCCTTAGTTATTACAACATATTATTACAAAAGGAAAAACTAACAGTACTCAAAAATCTAAAAACCTTATCAGAGGATCGGTATAAATATATTCAATTAAAATTTGACGTTGGAGGAACCGTTACTTATGAAGTATTGCAGGCAAAAAACGTTTTCCTCGAAGATAAAGCCTCTTTCCTCAACCAGGAGGTTACCGTACGAAATGCCGTTCGTAATTTTAATTTCCTTATTGGCGAACAACCAACAACCCGGTGGAATTTTGTAGAAGAATTTAACTCCGACACTTCGGATTATGTGTTGGCTGATCTGTTAGAGAAGATGCTAGCCAATAACCAAACCTTACAGAATCAATACACAAGCCTTGTTTTACAGCAGAAAGAAACCGCACTTCAAAAAAGCACCCTTTATCCCAGTTTAAATCTTTCTGCCGGGATGGAGAATTCATACTCATGGATGAATACCAAAACACAAGGCACCACTTCAACCGAAGCATTAACTCCCTATGGAAATGTGTCCTTATCGCTTGATATTTATTCCGGTGGAACAAGAAAAAAAGCCATTGATGTGGCTAAAATTAACGAGGAAATAACACAGGTTGAAATTGATGAAATGGAACATAGCTTAACCAACCTGTTGTTTAACGAGTATGATTTGTATAATCTGCGAAAGACATTGCTCAATGTATCGGAGCAAAGTTTGGAGGCTGCTGAAATGAACCTGCAAATTGCCGATGAAAAATTTAAATCTGGAGCTATCAATTCTTTTAATTACCGCGATATACAAATAAATTATTTGAACACTGCCCTTAATCGCTTACAAGCCATGTATAATTTAATCTATTCAAATACAACATTAACCCGATTAACCGGAGGGTTTTTAAAAGAGCAGGAATAATACGACAACCAATTTTATACAAAAGCCTGGCGGATATACCCTGTCGGGCTTTTTTTATTCATAAACAGCAAACATCGTTTTAAATTTTATACCTGAAATATTTTACAAATCCTGATATTTTCAATACCTTTCCTAACAATACCTGTATTATAAAGTTATAGAAACAGGAACATCTTAAATGTAAATCAGGGAGCTATGCAATCTATAGTAAATGGTAAATTTGTTGATTTTTATGAGTTAACCATGGCACAGGGTTATTTCTTATCCGGGAGAAATGAAAAACCTGCTACTTTTGATTATTTTTTCAGAAAAAATCCTTTTAATGGAGGATATACAGTGTTTGCCGGATTGTCGGATTTTCTCGATACCCTTGAGCAGTTTTCTTTTTCCGATAAAGATTGTGAATATCTTGCAAAATCGGGATTGGACGAAAAATTTCTAGCCTATTTAAGATCCTTTTCATTTAATGGTGCCATCCACAGTGTTCAGGAGGGCGAAATTATTTTCCCGCAGGAACCGGTTATACGTGTTGAAGGGAATATTCTTGAAGCTCAACTCATCGAAACCTTATTATTAAATATCATCAACTTTCAGTCGTTAATTGCAACCAAAGCCTCACGAATAAGACAGGCTGCAGTCGACCGTATTTTACTGGATTTTGGGTTACGCCGTGCCCAGGGATTAGGTGGGCTGTCAGCCAGCAAAGCAGCGATTATAGGAGGATTTAACGGAACATCCAACGTACAAAGTGCTTACGATTTTCAACTAAACGCGACAGGCACCATGGCGCACTCATGGATTCAAACTTATGCCACTGAAGAAGATGCTTTTCGCGATTTTAGCCGTTTTTTTCCTGATAGCTGCGTTTTGTTAATTGACACCTACGACACCCTCCAATCCGGAATTAAAAATGCGATTAAAATAGCGCGCGAACTTGAAGATAAAGGCAAAAAACTATCAGGTATTAGACTCGATAGTGGCGACCTGGCTTATTTAAGTAAAAAGTGCAGAGCAATTCTTAATCAACATCATTTAAACTACGTAAAAATTTTTACTTCTAATCAACTGGATGAATACACCATAAAAAGTTTACTGGAACAAGGTGCTCCCATCGACGGCTTTGGCGTAGGCACCAACCTGGTTACCGGAAAAGAAGATGCCGCACTCGATGGAGTTTATAAGCTCAGTATGTTTAACTACAAACCTCAAATAAAAACATCCGACAATATTGAAAAGCAAACGCTACCAGGAAATAAAAAGGTGATTCGGTATTTCGATGCTAATAACCAATTTTATGCAGATGCTATTGCACTGGATGAGGAGGAAAATCCCGAAACAATGATTCATCCTTATCATAAAGAAAAAACATGCAAACTGAAAGGTTATTCCGGTGAAAATTTATTACAAAAAGTTTATGCACAAGAAAAAAAAATAATGGATGATTCTACCGTAGAGCAAACAGCTAACTATGTTAAAAGCAGATTATTGCAGCTGCCCGATGAACATAAACGCTTTGAAAATCCACATATTTATAAAGTAGGAATTAGTCCCGGTTTAGTGGAATTACGTTCAAATCTTATACACCAAATTCGCAATAATTTTAAATAAAAAGGAGGAGGTATGAAAGCTTTATTGATTGTTGATGTTCAGAATGATTTTTGTCCCGGAGGAGCATTGGCTGCTCCTAATGGCGATGAAGTAGTCCCGGTGATCAATCAGCTAATGTCTAAATTCCAGGTTATTGTTGCCTCTAAAGACTGGCATCCGAAAGATTCTACACATTTTGAAAAATGGCCTTTACACTGTATACAAAATACAAAAGGTGCCGAGTTGCATCCTGATTTAAACAAACAATACATACAAAAAATATTTTTAAAAGGAACATCGGGAAAAGACGATGGTTACTCGGCTTTTGAAGCAACCAATGAAAATCTAAAACAATTCTTATTAAACAAAAATGTTACCCAGCTATATGTAGCCGGATTAACCACCGAGTATTGTATTTTCGATACCGCCAAAAGTGCAGTAAGAGAAAACTTTGAAACATTTGTTATAACGGATGCTATCCGGCCGGTAAATGTAAACGAAGGAGACGGAGATAAAGCCCTGCACAAAATGAAAGAGGCCGGGATACATCTTGTGGAATCAAATGAAATTTGATAAAAAATTGATTTGTCTTTTTAAAAAGCCCTGAAAATTAGTTATACTTTTCAGGGCTTTTTCATTTATTTAATTTATTATAAAATACTTAAAGTTGTTTTTTGTTTAAAAAATTATTTATATTTATAAAGAAGTATAAATATGTACCTTCACATTTTCTTGTTCGTTTAACCTCGTAATTTTATTTCTAATGAAACTCGAAAAAGTTCTTAATTTGCTAAACTCATTTGAGAAAAATTCTTTTCTTAAAATAATTGATTCAATAATAAGTGACAATCCAAAAGTTAGTCAAAACATGGATGAGATATTAAGTGACAGTTCAAAAGAACTAAAAAACATGGATAACATCAATGTTAAGAAAGTTTTTAATCTTGTTCAAAAAGAATTTAAGAATTATGCACATAGCGAATTTGTTCATACAACATCTCAATTGGATATTTTAACAGATATTTTAACAAGAGATGGAAACTGTATTATGAAAAGAGAATGGTTCTCAAAATTATATGAAGATGAAATAAAAAAACTTGAAAAAAACTTGAAAGAATTTAATAAAAACATTCAAGATGAAAATACTGAAATTGAACCTTATAGATTGCGCGATTATAAAATTTATAAGGAATGTTTAAAAATTGCTCATGAGAATGATGATGCAAAAAATGAAGATAGAAAAATAACTCCAGATGAGCAATCAATATTATATATTCTATCAAAAAACCTTGAACTTTCTCAGGAAGAAATTAAACTAATAAACTATTCAATTATTCCGGTCCATAAACAACAAATCGATAAAGTTATTAATGATCTTAAAAATATTGGTGTAATCTTTTATTCTAAAAAAAACCATACTATTTATGTAGCAAAAGAAATTATTAAACTTTTAAGAGAAATACGAGGAAAGGATGTTGCTGATAAATATTATAAAAGAATTTTGAAACACATCAGAGAACCACAAATTAATCTGATATGTAAAAAACATAATATTGATTGGCGTCAACCATTAAATAATAAAATTGACGAGATTATTGAAAAAGGAATTTCATTAAGGAATGTATTAGAAAATGAAATTTTTAAAGAGGGAACATTTTTAAATGAAAAAAAGAAATTTATTAATGAATTAAATGAAAAACACTTAAATATTCCAAATCCAACAAAAGGAGTTACCATAGAAGAAAAAATACAAAATATTATTGATTATTTCAATGAATTAGAAAATGATGATAAAGTTTCCATTTCCGTGAATGGATATGAAAATTTATTGGTAGATTTAAATAAAATTACCCCTGAGTCTAATACAATAATCAAAAGAAATTTTGAACTACAAGAAGAAAATGTATTATGTGTTTCTTACTTATTAGATTATAATATTAAACCACAAGATATTCTTGAAGTATTACCTGCTGATTTATTAAATGCGTTTTGTGAAAGCAAGAATATAAAACAAAGAGGAGATATAATAAAAAATATACTTGACTCATATATGGATACTGAAAATCTGTATCTTGAAAATTATGAAAATATTGCAAAAAGAAAATTATTAGAGTTAAAAGAAAATGGAATACAAATTACAGATGCTGAAATTGGTGTTAAATTTGAAGAACTAACAAAACTTATTTTTTCTAAATTAGGTTTAAATGTTGATGAAGAATTAAGGAAAAAAATTAACACAAAAAATGATAAAGCAGACATTATTGTAAATTTAGGGAAAAATGAAATTATTATTATTGAATGCAAATCTGTAAAAGAAAGTGGATATAATAAATTTAGTTCTGTGAAAAGACAGCTGAAAGCTTATTTTAATCAAGCTGAAAAAAATGGGCTAAAAGTAGTTAAATCATTACTAGTCGCACCAGATTTTACAGATAAATTTATTAATGAATGTGAGCTTGAATACGAGTTAAATCTTTCCTTAATTCAAGCTTCTTCTCTTTATAAAATACTGGAAGGCTTTAAAAATTCTAAAATTGAACAATTCCCATATAAATTATTAATGCGTGATGTGCTTATCAAGGAAGATAGAATCTTAAAAGCAATAAATTAAATGCATGATGATTAAACGAGCTTTTTTAAATGACAATTTTATACTTATTGTTATAATTATCAACGCCCTAACTATTCTTTTCGGTTCTTTTGATAATTTAAATAAAAATCAAGTTGCGTTCATAACAGCTATAGATAATTTTATTACCGCAATATTTATCATTGAAATGACTATTAAGATTAAAGAATATAAAATAGCTGGCTATTTTAGTTCCAATTGGAATAAACTTGATTTTATTTTAGTAATACTTTCTATTCCTGCTCTTGTTTCATGGATTTTTAATTTGTCTCTTTCTAATTTAAGCTTTTTCCTTATTTTTAGAGTATTAAGGATTTTTAAATCTTTCAGATTTTTAAAATTTGTCCCAGGCATTACAGATTTATTAAAAGGAGTACAAAGAGCATTAAAAACCTCAATTGTCATTATTTTAGGATTCTGTGTATATATCTTTATAATTGGAATATTTTCAACATATCTATATCAAAATATTGCACCAGAACATTTTTCTAATCCTTTTAATTCCTTTTATTCAATTTTTAAGATTTTCACTGTTGAGGGATGGTATGAGATACCTGAAGAAATTTCTGCAACATTAGAAAATCCATATGCTTTTCTTTCAAAATTATATTTCATTTTTATTTTAGTCACTGGAGGAATCTTTGGTTTATCCTTAGTAAATTCAATTTTTGTTGAAGCTATGTTAAGTGATAATACAGATGACATTTCAAATAAAATTGATAAATTAGAAAGAAAAATAGATGAATTAAAAAAACAGTGAAATTTCTCAACATAGAATTATAGATATTAATATCAACCTCAAATCCCTAAAATTTTACAAATTATCTACAAATAATTAGCAATAAATATAACTATTTAGCGGGCTGGCCCGGACAAACGGCGAGCAATGCGTTTGCATGAATTGCCTTTGGATAGAAATAGTTTCGAGGAAACTTGTACTACATCGATTTACTATTTCATCCAAAGGGAAGAGCGGGTTGAAGCATCGTTTGTCCTTGATTTTTCTTTGGTTCGTTTCTTTTCATCAAAG
>CAZWPU010000015.1:0-19244 GCA_964635605.1 uncultured Bacteroidales bacterium
CGAAATGGCAAACTGGTTATTTCTGGGGCAAAACTTTGCTCGAAGCCGATTATGTTCAGGCCAACGAAAGACAATTTTTTACTGATGATAATATTTTATTGGACCACGGAAATCTAAAAATTATAACCCAGAAACAAAAAATTAACGGAAGAGTATGGCATCCTGTGACCGGTTTTTATCCCCAGGAGTTTGAATACACCTCCGGCTTAATTAATACAGCTCAATTTTTTCGTCAGAAATATGGCCTGTTTAAAGCTAAAATAAAGGTTGACCACTCCTACCCTGTTCACCATGCTTTTTGGCTACGTGGCGAAAAAATTACTCCTGAGATTGATATTTTTAAATATGGCAAAAAATCAAATTCTAAATTAGAGATTGCCAATTATTGGTCCGACCATAACACCGTAAAAGAAAACAAATCAGTAGTTTCCGGCTTAAACTTTTCAAAAGATTATTTTATTTATTCCATTGAATGGACTGAACAAAAAATTATTTGGAAAATAAATGATTTTGTAGTCCATGAGCAAATACATGGTGTTCCTGATGAACCCATGTATATCCTGTTAAGTTCTGGAATTACGAATAAAGGTGAACCTCATTTACCAAGCTATATGATTATTGATTGGATTAGAGTTTATAAACAAGCAAGTACAGAAAAATAATCAGAATCAATTTCCCAGTTTATCAAGGTTTTTGGCTATACGAACTAACGCTTCTTCAAGCGGTTCGTTTGGTTTAATAAAATTATATTCGCCCCAAAAAGCAGCATCATATTCATTTTCCTGATCGATAAATACTTTCTCGGTATTAATAATTTCTTTGCGATTAAATTTATCTACGTTAGTTGTATCAATATCATTTACAGCAAATTCAAAAATAGTTTTGTAATCGTCTGCAAATAACCGTTTTCGATTATTTACTTTAAAATCAAGCTCTCCTCTAACAAGATTTAAATGCAATACACCATCCAACAAACGATAACTAACCTCATATTTAGCCGACACCGGTTTTACTTTTAGTCGCCAATTCTTTTTAACCACAAGCTCTTGTGACATTTTGGATACTGCAGATGGTTCAATTTCAAATTCAACAGCTTTAATGGCCGAGGTTTCTGTATCAATATATATCTTTCCTCTAAAAGATTCATCTTTCAGAAAAAAAAGTGGTTCAAATTCTATTTCATAAGCAGTACCATTATCAAATTTAACAATATTGGCCATTTTATATTCATAAAGGTACAATTTATCTAAATCAATAAAACTAATTGAGTTTTTAATAATATCCAGGTATAGTGAAGCACGTAACCCTCCTTTTAATTTAAAAAAAATGGTATCCATTATACTGTAATCAATATTTTTACGGCTTTTCAACAATCTGATATGATCGTTGTGATAATTAGTATAAGGGCTCTTAAAAACATTTAATACAGCCTCACTTACTGCTGCATAATCATCATTTCGTTGAATTATTTCCCGGTAAAAGACAGTATAAATATTATCCTGAGTACTATAATTCTCAGGTATTTTCTCAACAGCTTCTTTGATTAATGATTTTGGCTCGACATATCGAATAACCACTTCTTGAAGACTTATAGTTGACTGCTTTAGATAAATAATATTTGTATTACTGCTTAATTCACTTATGGGAATTATTGCATTTTTATATCCAACAAATGAAATCGCTAAATTTGAGGGTAAATATTGCACAGGTACCTTAAAAATAAACTCTCCATCCTCATTGGTAACCGTACCAATACTCTTGCCTAAAATGGAAACATTTGCATATGCCAATGGTTCTTCTGTTATTTGATCAATTACTTTCCCATTAATCGTAATTTGATAGGTACTGTCTTTAAATTCTTTATGAAGAGCAGCGAGATTATTGAGCTTGTTTTTCTTATAAATTACTATCTGCTTTTCAACTACCTGATATGATAAGGTAGTATCATTTAGCAAATTATCTAAAACAAGCTGTAATTCTTCATTCTTAAAATTGGCTTTAATTGTTTTATTGGCAGGTATAAGATCGGCATTATAAGAAAATGTATAACCAACCATCTCGCTCAATTCATTTAAAGCATCATAAAGTTCAATATCTTTGGTTTTATAGGTAACAGGCTTTTCTAAAACCTGATCCTGGGATATACCGGTAAAAGATATCATTAATAATATACCTATGATGAGTATGCGATTTATCAAACTGTTTTGATTCTTTTGTGAATTGAAAATTAATTTTTTACGATTCTTATTTCGTTATTTTTATAGTCAACTTTAAGATTAAATGTCACACATATTACTTCAATTACAGATTCAATATCCTGATTTTTAAAGGATGATGTTAAACGGTAATTTAAAATTCCCTCATTATCAGCATAAATATTTACATGATAAACTCTGCTTAACGTGTTAAATACATTTCTCAAACGGTCTTCGCGAAAAACAATATCTTTCGTTTTCCAGGCCATAATATTGAGATTGGTATTCTCTTGCTTCTTAATTTCTGATTTAGTTACTATTCCAACATTTCCAGGTTCTACAATGATATTTTCCGGTGCTAACTTCTTTTTAAATATTTCAACCTTACCGGTTTCAACATAAACCTCTACATCAACATCATCATCAACATTTGTTCTAACATTAAACGAAGTTCCTAAAACTCTTATTTCTGCTTTTTGTGCATCAATAATAAATGGCTTTTCTTTATTTTTCGCAACATCAAAAAAGGCTTCTCCATTTAATTTAACCTTTCGACTGGTTCCTGGAAATTGATCAGGAAACTTTAAACTACTATTTTCATTTAAATATACCTTAGTCCCATCAGGTAAAATTATTTCATTACTAACCTCATTTTCTGCGGTATATTCAGCAATAGAATAATACCCCCAATTATCCTGATAAATTTTATTAAACAAAAAACCTAAACCTGCAACTAGAACAATCATCGCTGCATATTTTAAAATGCGGTTTAGAGATATCGTTTTATTCTTTTTTTCTTCCTGTTCATGTCCTTCTGCTTCGATTCTGCTTTTCAATTTATCCCATGCAGAATCTACATTAACTCTTTCCATTGCTCGATTTCTATTTATTAATTTCTGGTCAGTCTTTAATTGATTAAATATATTTTTATGCTCAGCCGATTGCTTAATCCATTGATCTAGTTTTTTGATTTCATTATCGGTACATTCATTGGCGAAATATTTCGCAATTAAATCCCAGTATTTTATATCGTTGGTTTTCATAGCTCAATAATTATAGTTAAACAGCTTCGGCATAATCTTTTAAATAATTTCTAAAATGTTTTAGTGCTTTACCCATATTAGATTCAACAGTTTTTATGGATATAGAGAGTTTTGTTGCAATTTCATGATACTTTAATCCGTCATACCTGCTCATTTTAAAAATAATCCTTGCCTTTTCTGGTAATGTATTTAAAGCTTTATTAATTACGGTACTTAGTTCTTTAGCATGCATCTCGTCAGCCGGACTTACACTTTCGTTAATATATTGTGATTTATAATAATTTTCGTATTTCATATCCAGGTTATGTACTCTTATCTTTTGTAAACTATTGTTTCTAACCGCTGTATATAGATAAGATTTTATTGATGTATTGATTCGTAACTCTTGCCTCTTTTTCCATATATTATAAAACACATCCTGCACCACTTCCTCAGCTTCATCCATATTTTTTAAATATTTCATTCCAAAATTGCACAACCCTTGATAATACTCTTTAAAAAGCATTTCGAATAGTTGAATATCCCCTTTACTTATTTTTTTAATGATATCCTTTTCGGAATATTTCATCGTCATGTTATTTAAAAACGTAAGTATTACCTTCCGTTATTCCAATAATCATCTTCTCTGTACAGATTAATTTTTATATTTATAAGATGATAAAAATACAATCTTCCCTATCAAAAGAAGTAAATATATTTAAAAAAATTGGATAAGTAAATAAATTAAAGGAAGTGTCCCCAGGCTTAAAATCGTTGAAAGAAATAAATTTTCGGTAGCATGTAAATCATCGCTATCAAATTTTTTTGCTAACACTACAATCATAGCCATACAAGGCATTCCGGTCTGCATAACCACTACAGTTTTTGCTATTTCTCCAATATGTATTCCTGTAAATTGGGTTAATAATTCAATGAATAATAATAACAGAAACGGAACCAAAATCATTTTATTAAAACTCAATGTATAAATCTCTGACTTTTTAAAAGCTTTCATCATCGGATTTTGTGCCAGAACAGCTCCAATATAAAGCATTGCTAAATAAATAGTTGTTTGCCCTAAGCCATAGAATGGTTTGTAGATATACTCGGGAAATTCTAATCCAAAGCCTAACATAATAGCACCTAAAGTAAACGAAACAGTATTGGGGTTTAATAAATGCTTTAAGTTTTCAGTAAATCTAACATCTTTACTACTGTTAAAAACAAATACACCAATGGTCCATATAAAAACATCCTGGGTTAAGTGATAAATAATAGCATATAATAATCCTTCGCCACCGGGGAATAATGCAGAAAACAAAGGATACCCGAGAAAAGCCACATTTCCAAACATCGTATGCAGTAAATGTATATTCCTTTTTTTCTGTTCCAGTTTTAAAATAGTGCCCGATACCCGGCCAATAAAATATAATAAGGTAATACCCACTGAAGATAATACAAATACTAAAATACTATTATTTAGAATTTCCCTGTTAATTTCAACATGTGAAACGGAAGTAATAATTAAGAATGGAAGGGTTATATTAAAAACTAAACGTGCAATACTATTTTTTACCTGCTCGGTAATTACTTTTAGTTTTGTTGCCACAACACCCACTAAAGCAAGCAAAGCAAGAATCAATATTTGGCTGGTTATGATAGAAAAATACATGATAAATGTTTAAATAACAAATCTACAAATTCATGGGATAAACTCTGCTACGTTAATTATTTTTTATCATAAAAAAAGCGTTCATAAATAACTTATAATAGCTTTTATGAACGCAAACAATGTATTAAGAAAAATATTTTTATTGATATACTTTAGGTTCAACCTCTCCTTTCATTACCATTAAACCATTCATGGCAAGTGCTTCCATCTCGTCTTCGCCCGGATATACAGAAATTGGAGCTATAAAATGAACCATTTCTTTAATGTAATCTACCAACATTTTATCATGGGCCATTCCGCCGGTAAGTATAATGGCATCAACTTCTCCTTTTAAAACAGTACTTAATGAACCAATTTCTTTACCCAGCTGATAAGCTAAGGCATCGTGTACTTCTTTTGCTTTTTGGTCGCCATCTTTTACCCTCATTTCTACTTCGTAAGCGTCGTTTGTATCAAGGTAAGCAACCAGTCCGCCCTCGCCTTTAATCATCTTTTTCACCTGCTCGTGGGTGTATTCACCACTAAAACATAATTTGGCAACCTGTCCGCAAGGAAGTGTTCCTGTTCGTTCGGGTGAAAAAGGGCCATCTCCGTCAAGTGCATTATTTACATCAATTACTCTGCCTTTTTTATGGGCCCCAACAGAAATTCCACCTCCTAAATGGGCAATAATGAGGTTTAATTCATGGTAAGGTTTATCGACTGATTTGGCATACTTACGAGCAATTGCTTTCTGATTTAACGCATGAAAAATGGAATGTCTGACAAATTTAGGGTGTCCGGTATAACGAGCTACGTCTTCCATTTCGTCAACAACAACAGGATCTGCAATAAATGCACGTGCAGTCTTTAATTCATTGGCAATGTCGTGAGCAATTAAACCGCCTAAATTACTGGCATGTTCACCCAATTTGCTTTCATGCAAATCATGAATCATTTTTTCATTTACTTCATAAACTCCCGACTCGATAGGTTTAACTAAACCACCACGCCCTACAATTGCTGTAATAAGCTCAATACGAATATCAGCATCTTTAAGCTCCTTTAATATAATATCTTTTCGAAAATGAAACTGATCAACAATATTATCATAAGGAGCTAACTCTTCTGCTGAATGCTTAATATTTTTCAAAAAAATTGACTTAGAACCCTGGAAAACAGCAATTTTTGTTGATGTTGATCCAGGATTTATCGCTAGTATTCTTTGTTCTTCCATAATATTTTTTTTTGTTAAAAAATTTACATCGCTGCAGCAAGTGCAATAGACATCATTTTACTTTTATCGGTATCAGCACGTGAGGTTAAAACAACAGGTACTTTAGCCCCCATAATAACAGCAGCAGTAGTACTCCCTCCCATAAACATAAGCGATTTATAAAGTATATTCCCACTATTAAGATCAGGAGCTACTAATATATCGGCATCCCCGGCAACATCACTTACAATCCCTTTATGTTCAGCTGCCTTTTTTGATACAGCATTATCAATAGCAAAAGGGCCATCAATAGTACAACCTTTAATCTGTCCCCGATTATTCATTACCGTAAGCATAGCTGCATGAGTTGTAGATTCAATTTTATAATTTACAACTTCTAAAGGGCCAATTATTGCCACTTTAGGATTGTTGTTGCCTAAATGATGAAATACATCAACTGAATTATTAATAATATTTATCTTTTCCTGAAATTCAGGAGCGATATTCATTGCAGCATCAGTAACTCCAATTAATTTATGATAATAAGGAGACTCTATTAATGCGAAATGACTCAGCGTAGCTCCTTTCCTTAAACCGTTTTCTTTATCTAAAACCGCTTTTAAAAGCGGGGCTGTACTAACCAGTCCTTTCATTAAAATTTCTGCTTTCCCTTCACGTATTAGCGATACTGCTTTTACTGAAGCTTTTACAGGGTTATCTTCATCATAAATAACAACACCAGAAAGGTTAAAATCAATTTCTTTACATATTTGCTTAATTTTAGCTTTAGTTCCAACTAACACTGGAATAATTATCTTTTCCTGGTAGGCATTTTTCACTGCTTCCAGTACTGGTTTATCAGCAGCAGCTGCAACTACGAGCCTGCGTGTTTCTTTTCCTTTTGCCAGGTCTATAATATCATTTAACGATTTTAAGGCCATTATTTTTAGTTTAAGAATTTAACATAATTTAAGATTCTGGACAAAAATATAGAAATAATTACATTATTAAAACAGCAAAATCTGCAGTCTGTGTATTAAACTATAATCTACTAACTATTTTTCTCGTATCTTGGGCAATCACTAATTCCTCATTAGTAGTAACCGTTACAACTTTTGTTTTTGAGCCAGGTTTAGTTAATTCCAAATTAATCCCTCTTTTACCTTTATTTTTTTCTACATCAAAATCAACACCTAAGAATTCTAAATTTTCACAAACTTTTTTACGTACTTCACATCCATTCTCACCTATTCCTCCGGTAAATAAAATTAAATCTATACCTCCCATAGCAACAGCATAAGAACCAATATATTTGATTACCCGATAAACAAACATATCAAAAGCCATTTGTGCACGTTCATTTCCATCGGCAGCAGCACGTTCAATATCACGCATATCAGATGAAATTCCTGAAACACCTAACAATCCGCTTCTTTTATTAATCATATTATTAGTATCCTGAATAGAAAGATCTTCTTTTTCGGCAATAAACAATAATGCACCTAAATCAAGGTCTCCGGCACGTGTTCCCATCATTAAACCTTCAACAGGTGTAAATCCCATAGATGTATCTATTGAATTGCCATTTTTAATGGCTGCAACAGAGGCTCCATTTCCTAAATGGCACGAAATAACTTTCTTCTCATACCAGTCCCAACCTAGTAGTTTACAAGCTTTTTTAGCAACATATTTATGACTTGTACCATGAAAACCATATCTTCTTACTTTATATTTTTCATAATATTCATAAGGTAATCCATAAAGGAATGCTTTGGGCTCCATGGTTTGATGGAAAGATGTATCGAAAACAACTACTTGCGGTACTTTGGGTAATAATTCCTCCATGGCGCGAATTCCTTTCAAATTTGCTGGATTATGAAGCGGGGCAAGCTCAATACATTCTTCTATTCTTTCTTTTACTTCATTAGTAACTAAGGCACTTTCACTAAAATATTGTCCACCATGTGCTACCCTATGTCCTACTGCCTTTATTTCATCAACAGATTTAATAACGCCATGTCTGTCAGACAAAAGGGCTTCTAAAATTAAATCAATCCCTTTGGTATGGTCAGGTATATCAGCAGTGATATTGAATTTTTTATCATCAAGGGTTTTATGTTTTAATTCACCATTTTCAATACCAATACGTTCGACAATTCCCTTGGCTAAAACCTCCCCACTTTCGATATTGGTCATTTTTAACAATTGATACTTTATGGATGAACTTCCACAGTTTAATACTAATATTTTCATTTTTAATTGAGTTATATTTTGATACTATAAAAATTAATTCTCTGCAGCCTGGTTTGCCGTTATTGCTACTAAATTAACGATATCATTTACTGAGCACCCTCGAGACAAATCATTAATTGGAGCAGCCATTCCTTGTAATACCGGGCCCACAGCTTCGGCATGAGCTAAACGTTGTACGAGTTTATAAGCAATATTACCGGTTTCGAGGGTTGGAAAAACTAAAACATTCGCTTTTCCGGCTATTTCACTTCCGGGAGCTTTCTTCTGTCCAATCGCTTCGATGATAGCTGCATCAGCTTGGAGTTCACCATCAATTTTTAAAGACGGGTCCATCTCTTTGGCTATTTTGGTCGCATTTACAACTTTATCTACCATTTCGTGTTTTGCACTCCCTTTAGTTGAGAAACTTAACATCGCAATACGTGGCTCAAAACCAGCTATAGCTCTTGTTGTTGCTCCAGTAGCTACTGCAATTTCGGCTAATTCTTTATCGTTAGGATTCGGATGAACGGCACAATCGGCAAAAACGAGTAAACCGTTTTCTCCAAATTCTTTATCTTTTAAAATCATTAAAAAAGCTCCTGAAACCACACTAATTCCTGGTTTTGTTTTTACGATCTGAAAAGCAGGGCGTAGTACATCTCCAGTTGCATTTTCTGCACCGGCAACTTCGCCATCAGCATCACCACTTTTAATCATTAATGTAGCTAAATATAAAGGATCTTCTACAAGTTTTGCAGCTTCATCACGGGTAAGTCCTTTTTTCTTTCGCAACTCAACCAATAAATCAATATATTGATCCTTTTTTTCATGATTTTTTGGATCGACAATAATCGCTTTATCCAAATTTTTAAGTTGATGTTTTGCTGCTTCAGTCTTTATTTCATCTGGATTGCCGGTTAAAATAACCTGAGTAATTTTTTCTTTTAGAATAATATCTGCTGCTTTCAGCGTTCTTTCTTCCAGCGATTCCGGAAGAACAATCCGTTTATTGTGCTTTTTGGCACTCTCTTTAATATTTTCTAACAAATTCATTGTATATCAAGGTTTTATGTTTTAATTTTTTGATTTATAAAGTTACACAAAATTGTTTTTTTTACCGTAAAAATCACATGAATAATGTCATATAAAAATGTGTTACATAGCAATTTTAGATAAAATGAAGAATTAAATTATGATTCAAAGTTTATATTATTCCAAATTTTCCACGAATATTCAGCTTGGATTTGTAACATTTCTAATCCATTTTTTATTTGACAACTTTTCTTTTCTCCTTCTTGAAGAAATAGGGTTTTTTCGGGATTATAAATTAAATCGTATAATAAATGCTTACGGGTTAAAAAAGAATATGGAATGTCAGGTTTTTGATCTGTATCAGGGAACATGCCAACAGGTGTTGTATTAATAATAATTTTATATTCGGCCACTAAATCTTTAGTAAGCATTGAATAATCGATTTGATTTTGATGTATTGGATTTCGCGAAACCATTAAAAAATTTATATTTAATTGCTTTAGCGCATATTGTACTGCTTTTGAGCTTCCACCAGTTCCTAAAACCAAAGCTTTAGAATGATACGGTTTTAAATACGGTTTTAATGATTCGATAAATCCCATATAATCGGTATTGTAACCAACTAATCGTAACCTTTTGGGAGATGATTCAAATTTTATGGTATTTACAGCTCCAATTTCTTTAGCTGCAGAAGTAATTTTATCTAAATAATGAATAATGTCCGTTTTATAAGGGATGGTTATATTTAAGCCAGAAAGTTTTGGATTATTTTGAATTAATAAATTAAATTCTTGAATAGATTGTAACGGGTATAATTGATAATTAGCATCTTTAATATTTTCATGTTTAAATTTTTGCTGGAAAAAATTTGGTGAAAACGAATGTTCTAATTTTTTACCAATTAATCCATAAATTTTCATTGTTTTATTTTTTTACTTGTGCAAATTTTTCAATCATAGCGATAGAAAATATCCCGAGAATTATAAATCCAATAGCCACTCCTACTTCTACATTTAATGATTTTGGAATATAAAGCGAATAACTTTGAACAATTTTTTCTCCATTATTCAGAATAAAATCACCAGCCTGATTTAGCCGATATATTTCATTTTTCCAGGGCCATAAAATGCTTAATGAACCCAGTATAAAACCTGTTAAGATCGCTATTGTTTGATTTTTAAATTTTTTATAAATCCACGATAAAATATGCGAAAACACAACTAATCCAGCAACAGCTCCTATTAAAACGGGGAAAAGTATATTAATATTCATTTCATTAACCGCCTGAATCATTACTAACTCATAATTACCCATTAAAATTAATATAAATGATCCAGACAATCCAGGTAAGATCATACTACAAATGGCAACTACACCGCAAATCACAAGATAAAAAAAGGAATCGTTTTGAGTTGCCGGAGTTAAAAAAGTTACCGATAAGGCCAAAGCTGTTCCAATGATAAAGGAAACAATTACACTTATATTCCATCGATTGATGGTTTTACCGACAAAATAAACAGACGCAAGGATTAATCCAAAAAAAAATGCCCAGATATAAATTGGATAAGTATTAAAAAGAAACGCTAAGAGTTTAGCTAGGGTAACCACACTCACCACCATTCCAACAAATACTGAAAGTAAAAAATACAAATCAGTATATTGGATAAATTCTTTAATTTTTCCTTTCACCAATAACCCGAAAGCGGTTCCATTGAATGATTTTATAGCATCAATTATCCGTTCAAAAATTCCTGTAATAAGCGCTATTGTACCTCCTGAAACTCCGGGGATAACATTGGCCGCCCCCATGGCAAAACCTTTAAGGAAAAATAATATATGGTGAATAATTTTCAGATGCATAAGAGGTATAAAATTTAAAAAAACGAAAACTAATTTTCAAAGAATTATGACTTCATTTTTAATTATTGGTTTCTAACTATTTTTTCTAGTTAATACATATTTATTTAATAATTTATTAATCAGTAAATTTTCAATTGCCTCAGGGTAAACAGCAAATATTTCAAAATAAAAAATAGTATTTAGTTTTAATCCTTTTTCAAAAAACTTTCCTGCCAGTTCTGGATTTCTTGCCAATAAATAACAACCAGCCAACCTGTAATATAATATTGCGTTTTTCTTATTGTCTTTAATCCCTTGGTTTAAAATCTTTATTGCTTTATCATAATTTTTATAAAATATGTAAGCATCACTAAGCGCTAAAATAAAATCGGGTTCTGTTGAGTCAATATCATAAGCTTTTTGAAAAGCTTTTAAAGCAAAATTCTTCTTCTCCAACTCATTGTAAATATTACCCAAAAGATAATGATAATCAGGGTTAGACTGATCAATAATTATTGCTTTAAGGATCATCTTAAGGGCAATATTGTACTTTTTAATCTGAAACATTACACTAGCCTTTCCTGAAATGGCATCGGAAAATTCATCATCAATTTCCAATGCTTTATCATAGGATTCTAATGCGAGTTCTCTTTGATCCAAGCTCTCCCAACAATTTCCAATAAAAGTATATACCTCAGGACTATCCTCATCAATTTCTATATATTCCTGGTAATATAATATTGCTTGATAATATTGTTCGTCTGCTGATAAAGCATTTGCAAGACTATAATAAGCCAGGGATAAATCGGGGTTAATGGCTTTGGCATATTCAAAGGCATCAATGGCTTTTTTATGGTTATCGACTTTTGTGTATAAAATACCTAAATTATACCATGCATTTTCAGAGAAGGGTTCTTTATCAAGGTATTGATGATAAAATTTTAAACTTTGTTGAATTGCTCCTGCTTTTTCGTAGCAATAAGCGATATCATATAAAAACATGATATTAGAAGACTCCAGTTTAAAAGCCTTATGTAAATATTTTAAAGCTATCGTATATTTCCCTATTTGTTCAAATTCCTGAGCTATAGTATACAGGGTATCTACCACTTCCTCTTCAAAAGCATATTCAACAGCTTGATCAAAAGCCTGTTCGGATTCATTGTATTGCTCTAATACATTACATGCACTACCTTTTAGCAGGTATATTTCAGGATTGGTTGATTCGACTTTTTCTATTCCTTTAATAATTCGTAAGGCCTGAGCAGCTAACCCTTTATCCAAAAAAACCTGTGCTTTTTTTAACTGAATAGCAATGGATCCCGGATGTTGTTTACAAGCAAATTTTACAACACTTAATGCATTATTAGCTTTATTGGTTTCAATATAATAGTCAATAATATTCTCAAATTCATAAACATCAAAAAAATATTGACGCCTATTTTTAATCATATCCTCATAACGATTCACTAATTCGTTATATTCATCATTAAAAAAATCTTCAAATTCTTCCTTCATATACTCCTTAAAATTATGGCTGCAAAATTACTAATTTTCGTATGGAAATAAGTGAATCTATTTTATTTTTTGTTTAATAATTTTGCGTTGATAAAATTGTTTGATAATCATACACCAACTCATTCTTGAATTGAGTTAATTCATTCAAAAATTCCTTATCGATTATTTTTTTTTCTAACAACTCGGAATAATAATTTAGATCTTCCAGAAATTTATTGGCAATACGTGAATTTTTATTATTTATACCGTTATTTTTAATTTTTTGGCATAATTCTTTTAATCCAAAATAAGCATCATTAAAATAAACTAAATTTTTAGCGTTCTCCGTCCCATAATATTTAACCAACAATTTCCAAATCGTTTTATCTGCATTATAATTTTCAGTATTCCAATAATAGTTAGCTGCGGTAAGTGTTTTTATAATGTTTAATTTAGTAAAAGAATCAATATTTAAAACAATCTTACCGCTGTTGTTTAATTGATGAAAATGATCAGGATAATCTGCTTTTAAGGGTTCAAATAAGGAGAGCGTCCTTAGTTTACCAACATAATAAGATTTTGCCTCCTCATCCTTAAATCTTAACAAACTATAATTCAAACTATTATCAAAAAGTACAGGGTTTGCTTTAACTAATTTATTCATTCTGAACCACTCAGCATAATCAATAGATGGAGAACAATAGCTTCCGCCTGTCCAGTAAACAGGAATATTGTTCGTAATATTTCTTGTTAAATCACGATAATAAAATTCAGCTTGTCCCATTCCCATATTAATAAAATCTAATCGGCTCCAGGGTGGCATAAATTCAAGATTTACTTTCAAGATTTTCGTTAGCTTCTTCAATAAATCAATATGATATTTTTGAAGGTTTACAGAAATATCTTCATTGGTATAAAATTTTATCCATTCAGGATTTGAAGAGTTATAAGACTGTAAATAATCTCCTTTTATTAAAATATTTTCCAGTCCAGGATGAGTTAACGCAGAAATTTTATTTGCAATGAATGTTGTTTTTTGTCGAAAATCATTTTGCTTGATTGAATAATCGATATCTAAATGATTGGTATAATTAAATTTTAGCAAATCAATCATTGCACTGGTTTGTCCATCAAAAAATTCGGGTGAAATTTTTTGGAATGGATAATATTTTGAATTTTCATCATAAACCTCAAAATATGCATGATTCAATTTATGATCGGAAAAATATTGAATATTCTTTTTCATTTGTGTAAGTGTACCACCATATTCATGTAATAGAAACCCTCGTTGGACAAAATCAGGATAGTCAATTATAACAGCACTGTTGAATAAAAAATTCTTTTCATCTAATAACTGATTAAAGGTAAGGGCGGCATTGTAAATTCCTTTATCATCGCAGCCCCAAAGAAAAACGATATTTGGTGCTTCATTTAATTGATTAATAAAATATCCTTGTTCTTTATCTTTAATTGAAGAATCTGGCATCAAGTTCTGATAAGTATTAAAAAGAGATGTATTTCCTAATGAAACAATAAAAATATTTTTATCAATTTCATTTTGATTGATATTTGTTACAATTCTAATTTTTTTTGAGGAGTAGCTTTTCAATGAATGTGAAAAAATATCGTCGAAAGCATTTTTTATTTTTTTTGCGGCTAATAGCGTTTTTTGTTTAGAATTGTTGGGAACTAGAATGATAGGAAACTTTTCCTTTGTATGAAAAATGGTAGGTTCTAGTTTTTTAATATACTTGGGTTGTGGAAATAAAAGCTCATATACGGTAAATGAAGAATCAAAATAAGGGTTCATTCTTTCAAGAAATGTAAAATTTTGCTTGGTATAGTTAAAATTCACTTTATCCACCCACATGGTTCCTGTTCCTTTTAAACCAATAAAAATTTTCACATACCTTGTCTCATCAGGAATATCTCCATTTAAAAAAGGGTATTTAGCCGATTGAGCATTTATTTTCCCCCAACCAAACTGACGAATGTTCCAGTAATTGGTAAGATTTAAAGATTTAAAAGCATTATCGATTTTAGTTTGTCGAAACGGATCATATTCATCGCTTGAAATTTCTATTTTATTTTTATCAAAAAATTGAAATCGGATATTAACGGCATCATGCAATTTAGTCCCTAAACGGGCTCTATTCGGACAAATACTTTCAAGCTTTAAATACATACTTAACGAATAATTGCCTGGTATAACTTTAATGTAATCGCTTATAATACCAACACCTAAGTCTTCGGTTTCATCGGTTTGTGATCTGAATACTTTTATGGCATGCGTACCCTCAAAAACTTCATCATCACTAAACGGATTTGTTTCAATATCAACCCACTGAACATTCTCGCCAGTTTTTTTCCAACCCGTAACATCAAATGATTTTATATTACTCTTTTCGTAATATATTTTTCCTATTTCAAATGAAGGATTAAATACCAGATTCTCTGTACTTTTTTGATTATTACGTTGTGCAAAAGGAATAGCAATGGGATCTTTTGATGACCAGGCCGCTTGATTAAGAATTACTTTATCTTTTCTTTTACAAGAAAAAATGGTCGTAACAATTAAGGTAAACACCAATATTATTATATGTTTCCTGTAAATCATAAAAAAAATTATTTTTTTGTTGAAGTTACATGAAAATAAAAAAATACTTCCACATAAAATTTAAAAGTTATCAAAAATTAGTTCCTATTTATTCACAAGGTACTTTTTTTTTCGATAGGGAAAAACCAATTTTTTACATAAAATGATATCCAAAACTTAATACCACCCTATTATATTTAATTATTCGATCAATCGTTTGTCCGTTTTGTTCTTTATAGCTATGATTAATATGGATATGTTTATAACCAATACCAAACGAAAAAGCATTCTTTTCATTGATAAAAAGTTTTAATCCAAGGCCAGGATTGATTAAATATCCTCCTGTTGAAGAAATATCCGAATGATAATAGGAATCATAATCATAATCATAAGGATCTGGCGTTTCCAATGGAACAGTATATCCTCCTTGAAAATAAATATAATGATTTATTTTCAAGGATGTAAAATTATATTTTAAATCGGCCACTACGGGCATATAAGCCTCATTTAATAAATCTAAACCTACCCCGCCCCCAACGGAAAATTTATTTTTAAAATCGTATCCCCCTAATAATATTAAACTCAACGGCGGAAAAGGAGTATCAATATTTCCGGAAAACAAAAACCCAACATTTAATTTCGAATAAAAACCTTCGGTTTTGTAGTCAATTAATTGTGAAGAGAAAGGTAAAAGGTAAGGATTACTAGTAATGTCCTCTTTTTTAATTTCTTCAATTTCCGATAGATTAATAACCCATTTATCTCCACAGTTGCTAATTAATGTAATCGTTTCGTTTGCTTCTGTTTCTACAATTATACCATGAAGTACAGTACCATTTTTTAAATAAACAACATCTTGTTGTTTTTTTCCCTGTGCTGTAATATTTTGAACAGAAAAAAAGGTAATCATCAATCCGGTAAGCAAAATAATTCGGGAAAGTGTTTGGAAAAATTTCATATAATATCATAATTTGGTTTATACTAACCTTATATATATAATTTCAGATGATTAAAATAAAATCAAGGTTGCGTTATTGATAAATCATTTACAAGATTACAAAAAATAAAATTTATAAAGTTAAAATTGATTCTCTCAATGAAAAATCATATATTTGAGTACTGATTAACTAAATTAAATAATTAAATAAAACAAATTTTGAACTAAAAATTTATATTATGGGAAAACATGGAGTTGAAATTTTAGATCTTGATGTAAAAAAGCTGATTCAAATGTTAAATGAAGCATTAGCCGAAGAATGGTTAGCCTATTATCAATACTGGATTGGCAGCCGTGTAATTGAAGGGCCCATGCGTACCGATATTGAACAAGAACTACAAGTACATGCCGATCAGGAGCTTAATCATGCTGTAATGGTAGCTGATCGAATTGATCAATTAGGAGGCACCCCTCTTTTAAGTCCAAACGATTGGATGAAATATAGCAAATGTAAATATCTGGCACCAGAGGATCCTTATGTAGAAAAAATTCTGGAACAAAACCTGGATGGTGAAAGATGTGCCATCAAACGTTATAAAGAAATTGCCGATTTTACTCATGGTAAAGACTATACTACATATCAGATGGCAACTACAATTTTAGATGAAGAATTAGAACATGAACAGGAAATTGAAGACTGGCAGGCAGATATTGAAAGCATGAAGGAAAATTTTAAAAAGCTAAGAATGTAATTTTTTTTAAAAAAATATTAGAATGGCTGTCTTCCCAAAGGCAGTCATTTTTTTATATCTAAGAAAATAAGAAAAATAGATAAAACGCAACCATTTCCATTACCAAAACATCATAATAAAGCAAATAATTAAAAAATATGTCCCGTGAAACTTAAACCATTAAAGTTTTTTCTACTATTTTTATTGCTAAATATAATATTTATACGCTGTGACGATCAAATTATTGAAACCTATGTAGCTAATGTACCCATTTATTTATCCTATGAGGATTTTAGAAATGCGATAAAATCCGAACCACCTCAAGACATACAAAACCCCGGAAAATTATATTTCTACAACAACTTCCTCTTTATAAACGAATATTTAAAAGGGATACACGTTATTGACAATTCCGATCCTTCATCACCTCAAAAACAATCGTTTATTTCCATTCCAGGAAATGTTGATATCGCTATAAAAAACGATATTCTATTCGCTGATAGTTATATCGATTTGATTTCTTTAGATATTTCAGATCTTGAAAATATTAAAGTTGTTGGTCGAAAAAAAGATATTTTCCCTTATATACTTCCACCATATGATGAAAATTACCGTGTTGATGAAATAGACTATAGCAAAGGTATTGTAGTTGACTGGGAATTTAAAAAAATCACAAAA
Organism: uncultured Bacteroidales bacterium; assembly: GCA_964635605.1. Lineage (GTDB taxonomy): Bacteria > Bacteroidota > Bacteroidia > Bacteroidales > UBA12077 > UBA12077. Next base: position 17,630 of record CAZWPU010000015.1, read on the forward strand.
GAGGTTGAACAAAAAACTTATCCGGTTTTTCCCCATTACGAAGGGATAGATTTTATGGTAAATACTTACTCATCTGGAAACATAGGCTATTCAGACAATAATTCTTCGCTTGGTGTGGGTGGCTCAATGGCAAGATTTGCCATAAAAAACAATGCCCTTTTTATTATTGATAATTATATGTTAAAGGTATTTAATATAGAAAACGATAACGATATCCTTTTATCGAATACCTTATACACTAGATGGGCCATTGAAACATTGTTTCCGTATAAGAATTATTTATTTATGGGTTCACAAAACGGAATGTTGATTTATGATATTTCTAAACCACAATATCCGGAATTTATTTCAGACCACTGGCATGCCACAAGCTGTGATCCCGTCGTTGTAGAGGGTAATTATGCTTACATTACACTACGATCAGGCAATTCATGCGGAGCTATAGAGAACCGTCTTGATGTTATTGATATTTCGAATATCATTAATCCGATTCTCCTGAAATCCTATGCAATGGACGAGCCCTATGGACTAGGTATTGATGGTTCTATTTTATTTGTTTGCGATGGAAGTTCGGGACTTAAAATTTATGATGTTACCGATAAATTAAACATTACAGATAACCTTATTGTTCAATTTAGGGATATTCAAGCGTATGATGCGATCCCTTTTAATGGTATTTTAATGCTTATTGGCGATGACGGTTTATATCAGTATGATTATTCAGATGTAAAGGATATTCAGCTATTAAGTACTATTGCTGTGAATGAGGAATAAAAAAAGGCCGATAGCCCTTGTTATAAAAATCAGATCACTTAAATCCTCGAATAAATTTCTCCTTTGGCCGATTTTAAAGTGTTTTGTAGTAACGAAACAATGGTCATGGGCCCTACTCCACCCGGAACGGGAGTAATATAAGAAGCTTTCTTAGATACTTCGTCAAATTTTACATCTCCCAACAATTTCCATCCTGATTTGGTTTTATCCGATTTTACGCGGGTAATACCCACATCAATAATAACAGCACCTTTTTTAACCATGTCAGCTGTTAAGAATTCGGCCTTTCCTAAAGCAACAATTACAATATCAGCTCTTGAAACGATTTCCTTTAAATTTTTTGTTCGACTATGTGTCAGTGTTACTGTTGCATTTCCAGATTCAGATTTTTGACTTAGTAAAATACTAATTGGTTTGCCTACAATATTACTTCGACCAATTACAACCACATCTTTTCCGGAGGTTTCGATATTGTACCGTTTAATGAGTTCAACAATACCTGCAGGAGTAGCAGAGACATACGATGGCAATCCAATTACCATTCTACCTATATTTATCGGATGAAATCCATCTACATCTTTTCTGGGCTCAATAGCTTCGATAACTTTTTGTTCAGCAATATGCTTCGGTAAGGGCAATTGAACAATAATACCGTCAATATCGGTATTATTATTTAATTCATCGACTTTTCGTAACAAAGTATCTTCGGCAATATCATCTTCAAACCGGACAACGGTAGAATTAAAACCAACCTGCTGGCAAGCTTTTTCTTTATGTCCAACGTATGTTTCGCTGGCACCATCGTGTCCTACAATAATTGCTGCTAAATGGGGTATTTTAC
>CAZWPU010000016.1:0-18602 GCA_964635605.1 uncultured Bacteroidales bacterium
TTTTGGGGATGTTTTCTTCACCTTTGATAATGATTTTAATATTAAATTCATCAATTGCTGTTTGAACAAAATCCAACCCCATCTTACCATCAAAAACAGGAATTGAATCATTAAGATCTTTTTGGTGAATTATTTTTTCCAAATAGCGATACAAGAAGCCGGGAATTAACTTGGCCAGCTTTGGGTTCTTTTCCTTAAATATTTTTTTTACACTAATTTCTTCCATTATGCAGAAATAATGAATTAGTTTCTATCTACAAAATTAAAACAAAAATTTGTACTATAACCCAATTGATTTAAGAAATGCATTTTCATTGGGTTCTCTTCCAAGAAATTCTTTAACAATTTTCATTTCTTCTACGGTTGACCCACGTTCTAAAACAGTTTTCTTGAGTTTTAACCCGGTGGTTTTATCCATTATTCCGTTATCGAGAAAAACCGAAAACATGTCTTCGGCAAAAACCAGTGCCCATAAATAGCTGTAATAACCAGCGGCATAACCGTTCAGGTGCCCGAATCCTGCTTCGAAATGGGTGTTTTCCTGGTATTTATATAAAGTTATCTTATTTTGCAGCTCTTTTACCAGCTCTGTAGTTGATTTTTCAACGTTAGGATTGTATTTATCGTGAAAAGTTAAATCAAGGGTTCCGTAAAAAATTTGTTGCAATACATGTAGTCCCGAACCTGCGTTTTTAGATGCAAGCATCTTGTCATGCAATGATTTCGGTAAAACTTCTCCCGTTTTGTAGTGTTTGGCAAATTGTTTCAAGGCATCATACTCCCATGCCCAATGCTCAAATATTTGTGAGGGCATCTCTACAAAGTCACGGGCTACATTGGTTCCTGCCTGTGCAGACAGTTCTGCCCTAGTCAGTAAATCGTGCATTAAGTGCCCAAATTCATGAAACAATGTTTCTACATCGCTATGTAGCATTAATGCTGGTTTATCTTTTGTTGGCTTAGGAAAATTACATACCAGACTTGCGGTAGGGATTTGATAATCATCTTCCATTTTTTTTCCCGGAATAATTCCGAAAAGGGCGGCGTGATTATATTTGTCAGGCCGTGGAAATAAATCAAGATAGAATCGGGCGATTAATTTTCCCTGCTCCAATACTTCAAAAAATCTCACATCATCGTGCCATCCCGAAGGTTTTTCAATCTCTTTGAATTCTATGTCGTACAGGTGTTGTGCAATACTAAACAATCCTTTAATTACCTGGTTTAAATCAAAATATTCTTTTAGTTTCTGATGGTCGAGTTTATATTTTTCTTTCAGTAAAATATTGTTATAAAAAGCAGCTTCCCATGATTCAATTGTTTGTATGGACTCATCATTCTTATATTTTCTTTTTACTTCAAGCAATTCCTGGTAATCCTTTTTGGCTTTCTCAGTAACTTTTTCTTTCAATCGGTTTTCAAAATCCCAAACATTTTTAGGGTTTTTGGCCATCCGGTCTTCGGTTCTGTATTCAGCATAGGTTTTATAACCCAGCAGATGAGCCATCTTTTCCCGTTCAATTAAAATTTGCTTAAGCACATCCAGGTTTTTATCTGCCGCAATATTCTTGTATTTTTTAGCCAGCTTTTTCCGTGCTTCGTCCGATTTTGAATATTTCATAAACGGAACATACGATGGATAAGCTAAACCAATTTTATAGGTTCCGTCATCCTGCCGGTGCTCCTCTTTATAATCGTCGGGTAAACCGTCTATCTCTTTTTCTGTAACGATTAAAAAGTCTTTATGCGAGCTGATATTGGAATCAAACTGAATGCCTAAGTCGGATAATTTATCTTGGATCTTTTTTAACTGATTTCTTTTTTCTTTGGGTAAAGCAAATCCATTACGTTCAAACTCTTCGATGGTTTCTTTTAAATATTTTTTTTGCGCTCCCTGCAGCTTTTTTGCTTCCTTTGTTTTGGCATAGTTCTTTACCGCTTTATACAATGGCTCGCTTAACGCGATTTCGTTAAAAAACTTTTCCAGTACAGCGGTTTGTTTCAAACATTCATCTCTAATATCCTTATCGGGATGAACAAAGGCCAGCAATGATTCTGTTTCATATACTTTAGTAAGCTCATTGTATAAATTATCCAATGCAAGGAGCGTATTGCTATAAGTTCTCGAGTTATCATTAATGCTATAAATCGTATGTAATTGATTGTTGGCTTTTTCAATACATCTTTCAACAGCTTCAGTAATATGATTGCTTTGAATACTTTTAAAATCAATAATTTCGTTTGGTTTGTGTAGTATTGGATTTTTTATCATGATAAAATAATTTAATCGAAAATGTTGTGGCAAAAATAACAAACCCGATAGTAAAATGTTTAATTTTTGTAACTTTATCACTGTTGTCCGATAAAAATATTGAATCCATTCTGAAACCTTGATTTTATTTACCATTTACCAATTTCCTATTTCAGGGGCTTTGCCCCGGACCCCACATACTTTTTGGTCTTGAAACAAGAATGTTCGATTCCTCCGGAATCGTCATCCTTCTCCCAATAATGTTTCTATAAACATGCGATGCCTCTGGCATCCAATCGTTGGTAAATTTTAATTTACAAAAAAATAATCAGCAATCAGGGGAATAAACAATTTCCTAAACCGGAAGGATTAAATGTTTATAAAACAAACTTCAAATTGCAATCCATGAGAATAAAAGGGTGTCCAAAAAGTGTTTATTCCAATATACACTTCGATAGGCTCAGTGTGACATCCTGGTTGTTAGCTCATTGTCATATTGAGCTTGTCGAAATATGAATAACTAAAACACTTTATGGACACCCTCTATTGCTATCCAACCAAACCCGCCAAGCACCGCAGACCATTTTTTGCAGATAGCAAACATGCCGCGGAATATTGAAATCATAATACACCCCCGGATCTTAAGCCTTGATTTTATTTATTTTTTACCGGACAATAATGTAACTTTATCAAAAGTAAAGCTGTTATATTATTCATTATTTAAATTTTAAACTCCATGTTTCTGAAAAAGCCTATCAAAAAGCTAAATAATTCGTTCAAGCTTTCGAAGATGAAATATCTTTCCGATCAGAAAGGTATTATTAATCGTTATATCAGAGAGAAAGACGGATGGAATGAACATAATAACCAATGTAAAAAATTTATTTTAAAATCAGCAGAAAGCAAAGTTAAAGGTAAGGCTTTGATTTTAGGCAGTGGATGGTTGCTGGATGTCCCTGTAGAAGAGTTGTCGAGACAATTTGAAGAAGTTGTTTTAATTGATATAAAACATCCACCACAGGTATTAAAAAAGATTGAGCAATATGAAAATGTATGGGTAAAAAAAGCGGATATTACCGGCGGTTTAATTGATTATGTTTTCAATACAATAAAATCTGATAAGAAAGATAAAACGAAAACGCTGTTGACAGCTGGTGCTTTGTTTTCTTATTCATTACCTGCTGCAGCCGATTTTGTGGTTTCGCTCAATGTGATGACCCAGTTGAATATTTTGCTTACCGATTATATGAAATCTTCCAAATTATATACCGATGGTGAATTACAACAGTTTGCCTTACAGGTACATGAGTCGCATGTAAATATTTTACCCAAAGAAAAAAGTTGCCTGATAACAGAATATGAAGAAGAGCTGTACGATGAAAATGACCAGTTACTTGGTGTAAACCCGTTAATCTTTGTAGATTTGCCTAAAAGCAAGCTGGCCGAAACAAAATGGAAATGGAAGTTTGATTCGTCGATGACTTACAGAGAAGATGCAAAAACCTGGTTTAATGTTGTTGCCATAGATTTTTAAAATGTTGGGATAAAATGGGAAATTTTCGCGAAATGGTTGTCACTGACCTTGATGGTACATTACTCAATAATTGTGCAAAGGTTAGTTTGCAGGATATGAAAACCCTTTACCGGCTGGGCGAAAAAGGAATAGTACGGGTTATTGCCACAGGAAGGAACTTTTTTTCGCTGTCAAAAGTTATTAAAGACAAATTTCCTATCGATTATATTATCTTTTCTTCGGGGGCAGGTGTTTACGACTGGAGGGAGAAAAAACTCATGCATTCACAGTATCTGCCTGATTTTGAAGTAAAACAAATTGCCCAAATATTAATCAACCATTCGGTGGACTTTATGATACACGAGGTGATTCCTGAAAATCACAAATTTGTTTACCATTTTTCCGGGAACCATAATCCCGATTTTGAAAGAAGAATATCTGTTTATAAAGATTTTGCACAACCGCTAGACCCTAAAACAGAGACCTATAAACATGCATGTCAGATTTTAGCTGTTTTTCCAAACGATGTAACTCTTTTTGAGCAGATTAAGCAAAAATTCGATGATATAAAAATTATTCGTACTACATCACCTCTGGATGGAGATTCTATCTGGATGGAAATTTTTCCTAATACTGTATCTAAAGGGCATGGCATTGAATGGTTATGTAACCATTTAAAAATAAATCATCAACATACAATTAGTATTGGTAATGATTTTAATGATATTGATATGTTGGAATATACCTATGAGAAATATATCGTATCCAATGCCCCGGATGAATTAAAAGCTGTTTTTCCGGTATGCAAGAGCAACTGCGAAAACGGCTTTACTGATGCCGTAAGTCGTCATTTTGCTTTGCCTTTTTAAAATCACAATATTTTTTAAATTGATGTAAAATTTAATATAATCCGCCGAGCCGCTTCACAATATTTTTTAAATTGATGTAAATCATCATGGATAAAAAGCCTTTATCCCGGGGTAGTATAATTTTTCACGGGCTACATTTTGCGAAAAGATATAATATTTTACTTCAGCAATGGTGCATACTTCATCCTTATCGTTAAGCAACTCGGCATAAATTGTGGCAATCTTTTTTGAATGCTCCTGTAACTTAGCACGTATAGTTATTGGTTTTTCGCTCGTATGCACCGCTTTTTTAAATTTTACATCGATGTTAGCCGTTAAGCCCGCGGTTTCCAGTTTCACATTAATCACCCAGGCAGAAATTTCATCCAGCATGGTGGTTTGTATCCCTCCGTGTAAGATGTTATCATACCCGTGAAACTGAGGTTTTGGTTTCCACGGGCACACTATCCATTCATCATCTTCAAAAAAATCCATTTGCAGGCCTTGTTCATTATTGGGCGAACAGCCAAAGCAGTTGTATCCGGGAATATTGCTATAGGGGTTTGCAATTTTTTTCATAAATGTAATTCTAAAAATATTCAAAAGAACGGCCGGTGATAGATTCTACCGGTACTTTAATAACCAAAATATTGTTTACTGCTGGTTTGGAATATTCAAACTCTCGGTCGGAAAAATTTTTCATCAGGATGTTTAATCCTTTCATCTTTTCTTCGTAGTCTTCAACAAAAAGTGCATGTCCGTGCACAAGTACTCCACGATAAGCATATCGCCACGAGCAGGCTACATGTTCGTGACGCGCAAAAATTTTATGGTCGGTATCAAACTCAAGGCAAACTTTGTTATTTCGTTTCAGGATATCAACTTTTTTTCCTTCTTTGGCACAATGTAGCCAGATGGTTTGGTCTTCGTAACCAAAATTCATCGCTAAAACATACGGGCTGTCGCCATCAACCATACCCACACGGCAAACTTTACACTTTTTTATGACGGCCTCAAGATCGTCCATTCCTACAATGTCCTGAATTGCTTTATCTCTTTTTACCATAATTACTGTATTTTAAATTACTTCGAGAAATAAAGATAAAAGAAAATTCGTTTTTAATCACCATCAATGTTTAAAAATTATAAGTAAAAGCAAGGATTTTTTTAATCCGCCAGGTTTGTTTTTAGGTTCAATAAATTGTTTTGTAATTTTCGGCTAAATCTAAAAAAAGTTGATATGAAAACTACATTTGGACCACAGCGGATTTTATTTCCTTTACCCACTACACTGGTAGTAACCGGAACGATGGAAAATGCAAACATTGTAACAATTGCTTGGGTTACCTTGCTTACAAGCAAACCGCCAACATTAGGGATTTCTGTAGGCCAAAAAGGATTTTCAGGAGAAGCTATTCAAAAAAATAAGAATTTTACCGTAAATATTGCTTCAGCAGATATTATGGTTGAAAGTGATTTTTGTGGTATTACCTCGGGTAAAGATCTCGACAAGTTTGAGAAAACAGGATTAACGAAAATGCCATCCCAAATTATTGAGTCGCCCATTATAAAAGAATGCCCGTTTAATATTAAATGCAAACTCGTAGATTCTAAAATGGTTAGGGGCAACCAATCATTTTGTCGGCGAAATTGTTCAAACCCATATCGATACCGATAAATTAAAGGATAAGGATAGTCCGGGCTCCATTGATATGGATGCCTTTAACCCGTTAGTTTATATTTCAGGGGAGAGAGAATGCCGGAAAGTAGGAGAGAAAATTGGAGATGCTTACCGTATTGGTAAAGAATTGCTTTAACCATGCGGGTGAATATATTGTCTGTTAAATAAATAATCGAAAGGCTTTACTATTATAGTAAAACGACATCCTTTATGTTGATTATAAACGATTTATTCAATACCTTTATCAACCATTAAAAATTTAATATCATGAAAAATATAATATTATCACTACTGGCGTTTAGTTTTACCATGATGATGGGAAATGCACAAGATTTACAGACGGATGTTTTTCAAACCGATAAAGCCGAATTAAAAATCCAGTTTGTTAAGCATGGTTCCATTTTCTTTGAATATAACGGGACAGTGATTCATGTTGATCCGGTTTCAAGGATGGGTGATTATGAAAGTTATCCTAAAGCAGATTTAATACTAATAACCCACCATCATGGAGATCATCTGGATCAGAATGCGATTGAATTACTGAAAAAAGAGCATACAAAAATTGTGCTTACCCAGAAATGTAAGGAGATGAGCGAGTATCTTACCGATGTTATTGTAATGAAAAATGGCGATGTTTTAAATATTAACGAGCTGGAAATTCTTGCTGTCCCTGCATACAATATAAAGCATAAACGGGAAAACGGGGACCCTTACCATATTAAGGGAGAAGGAAACGGGTATGTTATTCAGTTTGATAATAAGAAAGTATATGTAGCCGGCGACACAGAAAATATCCCGGAGATGAAAACACTGGAAAATATTGACATTGCATTTTTACCTATGAATCTACCTTATACGATGACCCCCGAAATGGTAGCTGATGCTGCCAGAATGTTTAAACCACAAATTCTTTATACCTACCACTATGGAGATACCGATACATCAAAGCTGGTTGAATTATTGAAAGATGAAGATATCGAGGTGAGAGTTAAAAAAATGTAAGATTTTGTTTCCCACAATGAATATTTGATTATAACTTTTTTGTTATTAGAATTTAAAATTTTAGGAATTGTACTTCGTACAAATGAGGCCATCGTTTGCCGGTAATAAAAATGCGATTCTTTTTTTTATCGTAAGCAATTCCATTGAGTACATTATCTTGTTCGTTCCTATATCCATCAGGAGTAACTTTACGACAATCGATTCTCTTTACTACTTTGCCGGTTTGGGGGTCGAAAGCAATCATTTCTTCTGTTAGAAAAATATTGGCATATACTAAACCATCAATATATTCAAGCTCGTTTAGGTTTCGAACAGGCCCCTCATGGTCGTAAATTTCAATTCTGTCCATTTCGGTAAAATATTCCGGCTCCAGAAAATAAATGGTTTGTGTACCATCGCTCATAATTAGTTTTTCACTATCAGTAGTGATTCCCCATCCCTGGGTTGGATATTGCAACGTGTTAATCAGTGTAAAGCTTTCCTTGTCATAAACAAATCCGGTTTGCGAGGTCCAGGTTAGTTGGATGATTTTATCGCCAAAAGCAGTTATACCCTCGCCAAAATATTTGGCAGGCAAACTTAAACTTTGTATTAGTTCACCTGTTTCGAGGATCACTTTTCGTAGTGATGATTCACCCTTTTTTCCTGTTCCTTCATATAAAATTCCATTATCATAAAAAAGTCCCTGAGTGTATGCCTTGGTGTCATGAGGGTAAGTATTTACAATGCGGCATTCGTATAATTCGGGTTTGATATCCGATTTAAATAGCAACTTAAGACTATAGGTGTCAATTTTTTTGCCCCCGGCAAAAGCAGATATATGAAGCGTATTATTACCTGTTTTCAGGTTTTGGGTTTTCCATGAATAATCTAAATTTTTAGTCAATAAAGTGGCTTGTGTGTTTTCTGTTTGGATGATCATAGAGTCAACGTTTTGTTCGATATCTTTTAAATCGATATCAACTTTTACAATGTCCCCCAGGGTAAATAATTCGCCTGCTCTGGGCGATTTTACTTCAATTACAGATACTCTTTTTGTAACCTCACTGGTTTTAGTTTCTTTTTTCTTCTGTTGTTGTTTTTCGTTTTTACAAGCATGAGTGACCAGGAAAGAAATTGTTATTATGCTGTATATTAGTATTCTTTTCATCTTTGAGAAAGGTTATGAATTATAGGTGATTATCTTGCCAGTGTACGTTTTAATTTTTGCCAAAATGAACGTTTGGATGCAGGGATTTTTTCCATCTGTTTTTTGATATCAACATCAAACAGTTCAGGATTTAGCATTTGCCAAACAGCGCTCCATCCGGGAAAACCGCCAAGATTCATGTCATCAATATAAATATCGGCATTAATTTTCCGGCTGATAGAGTCATCAAAAATTTCTTCAGGATAATTTTTATTAACTGCATAGAATTCAACGCCGTTTTTTTTGCAAAACTCAACAGCTTCCTCGAGTTCTTTCCCTGCTCTGAATGTCCACAGAATCAGAGAAACGCCTTTATCCTGCAACGCTTTAAGGGTTTCAAAAGCAAAAAGTTTGGGTTTTCCTATTTCCGGGTATTCGTGATCGACAATGGTTCCGTCAAAATCTACTGCAATTTTCATAAAAATGTTTTTAGGCTAACGACAAAAATAGTGAATATTTTCGGGCAAAAGAATTTTACTCTGCTTTTCTGTTAAAAGAGTATCGCAAGCTAAAAATATTTGAGTATAAAGCAATCGATTGGTCTCCAATATCAGTCAATGCGTAATCAATACTTAATCCGTAGATATTAATTCCAATTCCGAAGTTGGGTTGTAAGGTTAATGATTTTGAGTAGTCGAAATTTTCGATTCGCTGAAAATTACCCACTCCAAAGCGTACGAAAACCAGTTTTCGATAATCAATTTCAATTCCCATGTGAGGGTCAATGCTCACCGGGTCGCCTTCGATAAGTACATGACGTTGCCCATCGAAGGTAAAGTCGGCGTCAACCTCAACCATGGCGCTAAAATCATTGTAAATGTTAAAATTTCGCGAAACACCCAGCAGTAATTTTGGTAAGGTAATTTCCAGTGCATTTTCGGGTGCAAAGTTAAAGACACTGTCCTGTACTTCCACTAACAACTCTTCTTCATTAAAATTCCATGCATTAAATGTAGAGGTAATATCGCGGGCTAAAAGGCCGAACCGCCAGTTATTTTTTTGATACTGTACTCCGGCATCGAGTCCAAAGCCCCAGGCATTTGCAAATTCACCAATGTTACGGTAAATGACTTTAACACTGGCTCCGTATGAAAGATTGGGAACTGGAGATTTCCGTGCATACGAAATCATAAATGCATAATCGGCAGCCGAAAACTTTGAGATTCGATCGTAATCAATATTTCCATCTTTATCGATTAAATCGGTGGTGTTAGGAATATCATCCACACCAAAACGAATAAATGTTGCTCCCAGCCAGCTGTTGGTGTCTAAATCCATTGCTGCTCCGGCGTAATCATATTTAGCTATTCCGGCAAAATATTCGGCATGCATCAGGCTGGCATCAATACTGTTTTCAATGGAGGTAAGGCCGGCCGGATTCCAATATCCCGAGGTAACATCATTTACATTTGCTACGGTTGCATTGGCCAGGCCTAATGAACGGGCACCTACTCCAATGGATAAAAATTCGTTGGAATATTTAGCTGTTTGGCCTAATAGTGGCATTGAAAACAACAGCAATAAAAAAAACGTCAGATATCTTTTTGCCATCGATGTAAAAATAATTACTCTTCTTGTAAAATAAGTAAAAATTAAAATCTTATTTTAATCCTTTAGGGCAGAACTATAATTTTTAACTTATTTTTGTATAAAAAATTGTACGAATATAATTAAATATTACCTATGCGTTTTTCTATCAAAAGATATGTTCCGAATTTTATCACATCGTTAAATTTACTTTCCGGTTGTTTATCAATAGTTCTCTCTTTTGAAGGCTATTTATTGTTAGCCGTATATATGATTTTTTTATCAGCTATATTAGATTTTCTGGACGGAATGACTGCCCGTTTGTTAAATGTCTATTCTAAGGTTGGAAAAGAGTTAGATTCATTGGCTGATGTGGTTAGCTTTGGCGTAGCTCCATCGGTTATTGTGTTTTTTTTGATGAAAAGCGCACTTTATAATACATATTTCATTCCTCCGTTGGTTGAATTACCGACAATTGATATTTTATTTTTGATTTCGCCTTTTTTAATTGCAGTTTTTTCAGGTATCCGCCTGGCAAAATTTAATATTGACGAAAGACAAAGTAATTCATTTATCGGACTGCCCACGCCTGCCAATGCTCTGTTTTTTGTTTCGTTATATATCATTACCTTGGTTAGTGATAATTATCTGGTACATTATTTAATCCAAAATAAAATTTTTCTACTGGTTTTAATTCTTGTTTTCTCATTACTTTTAGTAGCTGAGTTCCCGATGTTTTCGTTAAAGTTTAGAAATTTGGGATTAAGTGGGAATAAAATTCGTTTTATTTTTGTTGGATTATCTGCCATTTTATTAATATTATTGCATTCAATTGCGATTCCATTTATTATCATATTATATATTTTATTATCAGCAATTAATAATTGGATTTATAACTTAGATTAATATTTACCATAATGAAATTTTTAGCAGAAATAAATGTAATGCCTTTAAAAGCATTATTAGATCCTCAAGGTAAAGCAGTAACTCATAGTATGAAAAATATAGGTTTTAATGAGGTTTCGAATGTACGAATTGGGAAACATATTACCCTTGAAATCGAAGCCAAAAGTAAAGAAATTGCTATGGAAAGAGTAAATGAAGCCTGCAATAAGATTCTTTCCAATCCGGTTATGGAAGGGTATGATTATACGCTTAAAGAAATTAAATAACGGGTTCTAGTTTTTATTTTTTTGAGGCAGCAATTTTATTCATTACTTCCGTTTGTTTTTGAATCGATTCTTTGTGAACTAACTGAAGTAATTTTTTAACAAATTCTTCGGATAACCCCAGCTTTTTACCCTGTTTAAGCCGTGTATTAATAATTTTTTCCCAACGCCGTAACTGAAGGATGGTTACCTCGTTTTTGCTTTTATACTTCCCGATTTCCTCCACAATATCCATTCGTTGTGAAAGTAATTCAAGCATTTGTTGATCGATGGAATCGATCTTATCACGCAAACTTTCTAACACGCTGATGAATTCGTTATTTTTTACTGATATTGATCTGAATATAAGTTTATCCAGCAAATCATTCAACTGCTTGGGCGTTAGTTGTTGATTCATATCACTCAATGCAGCTGTAGGGTTAATGTGTGTTTCAATCATCAAGCCATTCATGTTTAAATCCATGGCTTTTTGTGCTATTTCAGGAATAAACTCTGTATTACCTGAAATATGGCTTGGATCGCAAATGATGGGTAAGCTGTGGCACCTACTTTTTAATTCAATAGGCATTTCCCATTTGGGAATATTGCGCAAGGTAGTAGCTTCAAAAGGGTAGAACCCCCGATGAATAGCAGCCAGTTTCTGAATTCCTGCTTTATAGAAACGCTCCAAAGCGCCAACCCATAGTTGAATATCCGGATTTATCGGGTTTTTTACCATGATAGGTTTGTCATACCCTTTTAAACTATCAGCCAGTTCCTGTATAGAAAAAGGGTTGGATGTTGTTCGTGCACCAATCCATAAGATATCAATATCATATTTGATGGCCAGTTCAACATGTTCCGGATTAGCTACTTCTACAGTAGTTAGAAGACCTGTTTCTTTTTTTACCTGCTGTAGCCATTGGAGTCCCAACTCGCCAACACCTTCGAAATTTCCCGGGCGTGTTCGTGGTTTCCATATGCCCGAACGAAAAACTTTTACTTTGTTCTGTTTAGCAATTGCGAGTGCAGTTTGCATAACCTGCTCTTCACTTTCAGCGCTGCAAGGGCCTGCAATGAGTAAGGGTGTTTTCTTAAGCCCGGGATACCACTGTTGTATAGGTATGATATTTTTAAGTTTTGTCATTTTTTATCGGTTGATACGATCAATGTGCCGATTCTTTGGTAAAAGGGAATCCCGATTATTCATTTTTAGTAAGCTGTTCATCAAATTTTTTTACCGCAAAAACCGAAAGTTTGTAGCTAACCCAAATAATTACCGGCCAACTGATTAGCCAAAGAATTTCTGTTAAATATGTCATAACTATTGCAATTTAGAATTAATAAACATGGATATCTTCATCCATTTCTTCTTCATCAATTTTTTTGTTATTAATTGATTTCCATGCATACCAGATATACGCAGCAACAAAAGGAACCATTAATGAAACATAACTCATTGCAGTTAAAGTGTATTTGCTTGATGAAGCATTTTCAATGGTTAATGAGCTTTGTAAATCAAAAGTTGAGGGATAAAAGGCGGTATGGTTAAATCCGGCAATAAGGAACAATGCCAAAACGGTTAATATTGTACCGGGCCCGGCATACCATATCCCGTTGGAGCATGCTTTATGAATTGATTTTCCTATTCCAAATAAAACCAATAATACCCCTGCAATAAAAAGGATGGCGACTACAGGCATCTGTAAAAAATTATGCAGGTATTTATTAGGCTCCATAAATACCTCTTTCGTTTCCGGATGATAGGCAAAACCATTGATAAGCAGCAGCCATATAACAAAAGTCAAAAAGAAAATTACAAAAAGTATTGCATTATATACTAACTTCCTTTTTGCACGCGAGATTATACCATCTTCATCAATATTATTCATAAAATAGAGGATTCCCAGTGTTCTGGCCAGGAAGAAAACGGCAAACCCAAGTGACAGGTTATGTGGGTTTAACGCCAGTTCTAACCCTCGGGCTGAACCTTCCCAGAATGATGAGTTCATATCATTTATATAAAATTCCGACCCGGTAAAAAAGGTTGCTACAGCGGTTCCCAGCAAAATAGTTCCCAGTGCACCATTAATAAAAAGGAACACTTCATAGGTTTTTGCTCCTAAAAAATTATTTGGCTTTGACCTGTATTCGTAAGAAATAGCCTGAATAATAAAAGCAAAAAGGATAAGCATCCATACCCAGTAAGCCCCTCCGAAACTAGTGGCATAAAACAGCGGGAATGATGCAAAAAAAGCACCTCCGAATGTTACCAGTGTGGTAAATGTAAATTCCCATTTTCGGCCTAAAGAGTTTACCAGCATGCGGCGCTCGATATCTGTTTTGCCTAAAGAATAGATTAGTGTTTGACCGCCCTGAACAAATAGAAGAAATACAAGTGTTGAGCCAAGTAGTGAGATTATAACCCACCAATATTGTTGTAAAGCAAAGTGTGATAATGTTTCAAACATTTTAATGTCCTCCTTCTTTAGGTCCTATTTTTATTTGTTTGGTCATGATTTTTATTTCTGCAATAAGCAGTGCTGTAAAAATGATAGCAAACAGCCAGAAAGTAATTTGAACGGCGCTGGCATCAATATTTGATACGGCTGCAACCGTAGGCAATAAATCCTGGATAGTCCATGGCTGCCGGCCTACTTCGGCCACAATCCATCCAGACATACTGGCAATGTATGCTAAAGGGATCGTAAAAATGGACAACCGTAGAAGCCATTTTTTAGTTTCCAGCGAATTTTTATATATAAAGAAAAGTACCATAACAAATAAAAGCACAAAATAAAATCCTAAAGCCACCATAATGTGAAAACTGTAGAAGGTTAACGGGACATTTGGGATGATACTTTTTGGGTCGTTTAAAAATCCGTAGCCAAAATACTGGAAATTTTCTCTAAAAACTTTTAACGACTGTTCTTGAATGGTATCATTCCCGTTTTTTCTGGCCTCTTTATATTCAGCTAATGCATTAATGGATAGTTTTCCTTTTTCAATTTTTTCTGTAGCTGAAATAGCTGTCCGGGTTCCTCCATCTTCATCGGTCATCGGATAACCTCCCTCGACCAAATTTTTTACTCCCGGAACAAAAGCATTGAAATCCCGGTATCCTAAAAAAGAAAGTAATTTTGGAATTTCAATCTTAAAAACATAATCATCTTTATCATCATCGTATTCTTTGCCAGGTGTAGGCATCCCAAGCATAACCAATCCGGCTCCTTCAGAACCCTCATATAATCCTTCCATGGCAGCGAGTTTCATGGGTTGTTTTTGGGCCACCTGGTACGCCGATCCATCGCCGGTATAGATGAGGAACAAGCTGCTTAGCAAACCAAAAACTCCGGCAATAATCATACTGCGTTTAGCCATTAATTGCTCACGGCCTTTTAGTAAAAACCAGGCACTTACGCCAATAACAAAAATTGATGCTAAAACAAATCCGGAAGTTATGGTATGTAAAAATTTATTTACAGCGACCGGTGATAGGAAAACATCCCAAAAATTCAGCATTTCATTTCTTGCCGTTTCAGGATTAAAATGCATCCCTATAGGATGTTGCATCCATCCATTGGCTACTAAAATCCACAGAGCCGATAAATTAGCTCCAATGGCTACCAGCCATGTTGATACCAGGTGAAATTTTTTACTTACTTTATTCCAGCCAAAAAACATCACGGCAATAAATGTTGACTCAAGAAAAAATGCCATGATGCCTTCAATAGCTAATGGAGCACCAAAAATATCGCCCACGAACCAGGAGTAATTGGACCAGTTGGTGCCAAATTCAAATTCGAGAATTAATCCCGTTGCTACACCAATAGCAAAGTTTATTCCGAATAGGGTCATCCAGAATTTGGTAGCTTTTTTCCATTCAGGGTCACCTGTTTTTACATAAATGGTTTCCATAAACGCTATGATAAAGGTAATACCAAGCGTTAAAGGGACAAACAACCAATGATACATGGCTGTTAAGGCAAATTGTGCCCTCGACCAGTTTACCAAAGCAAAATCAAGATTTTCAATCATTATCTGTATTTTTAGGTTTTGTAAGTTGTTCTAATACATATTCGCTCTTCTCTTCTTCAGTATCAAATTTTTCATTTAAGAAATTTTTAAAAAAGAAAAGTTTCAATATAACAAACATGATAAAAAGTTTTATCAGGATTAATGCCCAGAGTTTTTTACCTAACGTCATGTTTTTAAATCCTTCGTAGTAGAATAAAAAAATCCGTTTGAAAATATTGTTTTTCATCATGAACGATTAAAAGGGATTATTACTTACCAAAGATAAAAAAAATAAGAAAATAGCAATAGGGTGCTTTCAAGGAATAAAAAAGGGTGCTTTCTAAAAGTTAATTGTATTGTTTAGCATCGGAGAAAACGTGGATGAACCCTTTTTGTGCTTCCACAGCAGGGTCTTCGGAAGTTAGAATATAATAATAAATTCCCGGGCTTACCATTGAACCTGATGTATTTCGTCCGTCCCAAACAATGATTGGTGCTTTTGTTTTAAAAATTAGTGTACCTGTACGGCTAAAAATGGAGATTTCTAATGGAATAACACCATTGGACTCAACAATAAAAAGGTCGTTTATGCCATCGTTATTTGGCGTAAAAACATTGGGTATTTTTAGTGTATCCTGAATGGTATGAGAAATAGTTTCACTATATACAGTGGCAGAAGTTTTGTCGGTAACATCTAGAGAGAAAGAATAGGTTCCGGCAGCATCGAAAAAGAATGAAGCTGAGGGTAAATAATTCTCGAAAGGGATTTCGTCGCCCGACCAGTTAAAAACGTAATCAGCAGTATCGGAAATTACAAAATCGGTTGTATCGCCAGCCAATATTTTTTGTGCCTGACATTTTACTTTAAAGCTGGCAGCAGTGTTCATAAATTTAAAGGTAACATCATCAACCTGTGCAAACCCATTAACTGATAAGGTTAACAAAAACAGTATATAAATAAAAAGTTTCTTTTGTGTCATTAAAAATCATTTATTCACGTAAATATATAAAATACCCTTTTATAATCTTAAATTTTTTGGGTTAATTTTTTCACCAGCTTAAAATTATTAAAAAATTCTTTTAAAAAAACCCTTATTATGGTGTAAGTGGGTATGGCTAGTATCATTCCAGTTATCCCGAACATGCTTCCAGCCATCAGTAAAATAATAAATATTTCCATGGGATGAGCATTTACACTACTTGAGTATATAACCGGCTGAAATACAATGTTATCGATTATCTGAACAATGATAAATACAAGTGCCATCCACCCCAGTAAGGGGAGTAATTCGGTATAGAAAGGAAGCTCTAAATGAGTGGCTAAACCCATGATTAATCCTAAGCTTGCTCCTATTATGGGACCTAAATACGGGATTACGTTAAAAATACCTACTACGAGCCCGGTTAACAAAGCATCAGAAAATTCTAATCCAACAATGGTTAATCCTGTGGAAACCAGTAGAATAATGCATGTTATTTGTACAATAATACCTATAAAATACCTTGTTAATAACTTTTTTATTGATTGAAGCACACGCTCGAAGTTTTTTAAATATTTATCCGGAACAAATAAAAAAATGCTTTCATAAAACAGGCCTTTATCTTTTAAAAAGAAAAAGGTCATAAATGAAATAGAAAAAGCAGCAATAAAAATATTACCCAGTAAACTAGCCATTGAACTGAAGAAACCGGACAATAATGATATATTTAAAACAGACATTAGTTTTTCCGTTAAGTATTGCTCAATGGGTTGATCCGTAAAGGCATGAATATTAAATTTTAATAATAGCTGTTCGATTTTATCAATAGGCCCCTGAAATTTAATAATTAAAGAATTTGCATCGAGGGTAGATATTTCTTTTGCCTGATCAGCAATTAAAGGAATAAAAACGCGAAAAAACGAAAAAATCATTATCCACATTACAATCAGCGCAATGAGTGCAGAAATAGCTTTTGGGAATTTTATTTTAAAGATATGTAGCTTATCAATGAAATCAATCAAAGGCCTTCCGATAAGTGACAGTACTCCTGCAATAAGTATATACGCTACAATAGATTTAAAATACCATAATATAAAACCAATGATGGCAACACCAATAGCAATAAATAAATATTTTAGTTTTCCATTCATAGTTAAACTTTAGGACAAAAAAAACATCTAACGGGATGTTTGATTGAAATCTGTAAAAACTTTTTTAACCAAGAAATCATAATTATTCAAAAATAGTTGAAAAGATTATATTATTGAATACGTCAGGCTAAATTAAGTTTTTTTTGCAGATTATAAAATTAAACCATCATTTTGGGGATATATAAACTTGCTTAAATACAAAATAAAATAAAAATTTTATGTTTCAATCACATTTGGGGGAATTTGCTGCATTGTTAACAGCTGTTTTTTGGACCATAACAGGGATTGCTTTTGAGTCGGCAGGGAAAAAAGTAGGCTCGCTGTCCACCAACCTTATCAGGCTTTTTATGGCTTTTTTCTTTATTGGATTTTATGGTTTATTTACCCGGGGAGCATTTATCCCACTCGATGCTTCGGTTCATAATTGGCTTTGGCTTTCCTTGTCTGGGCTTGTAGGATTTGTTATTGGTGACTTGCTTTTGTTCGAAGCTTATGTAGTTATTGGTTCCAGGGTTTCGATGTTGATTATGTCGCTAACTCCACCCATTACAGCTTTTATTGGTTGGTTAATTATGGATGAAGTTTTGACGACACAAAATATAATTGGAATGATTTTAACGATAACCGGTATCGTTTTGGTTGTGATAGAAAGAAAATCAAATAAATTGGGCGAATCGTCCAGGAAAAAGAAGAGGCTTAATTTTTCTTATCCTGTTGCCGGGCTTTTGTTGGCTTTTGGAGGTGCTGTAGGGCAAGGGACAGGATTGGTTTTAAGTAAATTCGGAATGCAGGATATGGATCCTTTTGCTGCAACTCAGATAAGAGTAATTACCGGATTTATAGGCTTTTCTATTTTATTTATTTTTTTAAAACGGTGGAAAAAGGTATTTGAAGCCATTAAAAATAAAAAAGCCATGAGCAGGGTAGGGATTGGTGCCTTTTTTGGCCCATTTTTGGGAGTGTCTTTTTCATTGCTGGCTGTAAAACATACAACTACAGGTGTTGCATCTACTATTATGGGAATTGTACCGGTATTAATTATTCCGCCTGCTGTACTTTTTTTTAAAGAAAAAGTTACCTTGAAAGAAATTATAGGGTCGGTTATCGCTGTAGGCGGTGTAGCTTTATTTTTCTTGTAAACGTTTTTTTGTAAATTGCTCAAAAATCGTTTCTATGAAAAAAATAGTATATGTTGTTTTTCTTTTATTGTTTTTTGGATGTAAGTCTGTAAATAAAACAGCAGAGGTTGATTATGAGAAAATAAGTAAGAAGGAGTTTCTTGAACAACCATTTGG
>CAZWPU010000017.1:0-15664 GCA_964635605.1 uncultured Bacteroidales bacterium
AAAAATGTACTTTTTGTAATCACCGCATTGAAAAAGGAGAAAAACCTGCCTGTGCCGATCTATGCCCTACAGGCGCGCTAGATTTTATAAAAGACGAATTTTCAAGGCAGGAATCTATAGAATCAAGCCCAGTGTCTGTTGATATCGGTTCAAAACTAAGAATCAAACCGTTAAATAAAAAATCCGGACCGGAAATGGACCTGAATCTTTTCAGTCAGGAGGCTAAACCTAAACAGGAAAAGAAAAAAAAAGCAAAAATATCAGCGATCACCGAATGGCCTCTCATCATTTTTACCCTGATAGCAGCAGCGTTAACAGGTGTTTACAGTTCCGGAATAACACAAACCTTTACATCCCCTGAAAAACATATTTTCTTTGGAATGGGCATTATTGCAGGCATCTTAAGTATATTCCATCTCGGAAAAAAATTGCGGGCATGGCGCTCATTAACCAACCTGAAATATTCATGGCTAAGCCGGGAAATCCTGTTTTTTAGTCTATTTATTGCAGCGTTGGGTATTGATTTTTATGTTTTTGATATTCCGGGGATACTGGTTTCAGCTTTTGGGTTTCTTCTGTTGTTTTCCATCGATATGCTCTACAGGTTGGCAACCTGGAAATGGCCATCAAAAATTCATTCGGCACAAAGCTTGTTTATCGGAATAACCATTTTTGCCATTCTGGCAAAACAGCCCGAAGCTTTTTACATGATTGTGTTTTTTAGGTTACTACTTTATATTTACCGAAAAATTAAATATCATCGTATCATAGAACTATTTAGCTTTTTCAGAATTGCATTCGCTGTAACCAGCATGATTTTATTAAATCATAAATTTCCCCTCCATTTTATTTTAATACCATTAATTTTAAGCGAACTAATAGATCGTATTGAATTTTACAACGAATTAAAAGTACCGGAACCGAAAGATGAATTTTTTTAATAAAAAATAAACCACTTTAATTGTTCTAAAAACAATCGGTTTTATTTTTTAGATTTGTATTATAGATATAGTTTTTTGAAGTATATGGATACACATTCTTTCTTATATCTTTTGGCTGGACTTGGAACTATTAACGGGTTTGTTTTTGGTATCTACCTCTTGTTTGCTAAAATAGGAAAGAGAAAAGCCAATGTTTTCCTTGGGATATTCTTAATCCTGGTATCCATCCGGTTTTTACGCTCCATTCATTTTTTCTTTACTGGTCCCGAAACTGTTATTTTTTATATCGGGCATACTGCCTTTCTATTAGCTATTCCATTCCTTTACTTTTATTTCAAGACCAGCTTTTCAGATGATTTCTCTTTGAACTTAAAACATACTATCCATTTACTTCCATTAACGGCCCTACTGATCCACTCTTTTAATTATAAAAATTTGATTTCCTTTGTTTTTCTTATAATATATACTCTTTTATCTCACCGAGAACTGATAAAATTTTCGAATCAATTAAAAGCTTCCCATATCAAACTTCGTGTGCATAATTATTTTTGGTATCGTAACCTTTTGTATATCATTTACATCAATACGCTAATCTATATTTTTAATATAGTTTATCGTTTTGTACCCTATATTTTTGGAGCAGTTGCCTATTCATTCATTTTCTATTTAATGCTTTTTTACTGGAATCGTTATCAGCAATATTACAAACAACGAAAAATTTTAAAAAAATATACCAGCTCAGGATTAACTGAGGGCGAAGCAGAAAATTACAAAGCTTTACTTTTTGAAAAAATCAGTAATGAGAAATTATATACAGATCCCACACTTACCCTAAAAAAACTCGCCGAGTTTTTATCTATTCCTTATTATCAGTTGAGCCAAATTATCAATCAAAAAATGGAGAAAAACTTTACTGATTTTATCAATGAATACAGAATTGAAGAAGCCAAAAGATTATTGGCAAATCCAGCAAACCGGGATGAAAAAATAGAAGGCATTGCATACGATGCAGGTTTTAATACCCCTTCATCATTTTACGCTGCCTTTAAAAAATTTACTGAATGCACTCCAACTCAATACAGAAAAAGGCATTCAAAAATTTAATGATTGATGAATAAATCAATTGATTATTATTTGTAAACCATCATCTATCAATAATTTATTATATTCTTAAAGGATTTTAAAATATATAAAAATTTCATCTCCGGATTTATAAATCCGAAAGATTATTCTAATATTTCTTCTTTTCTTGCCAACAAAATCATAAAAATCGAATTACGAACATTTAATTAATAAAACATGAAAAAAATAAGTCTATTATTTGTACTTTTTCTAATATTAGGAAAAGTATACAGCGCTAATGATGAAGAACAGGTTAAGCAGGTTATTCTGGATGCATATGTCAATGGAATCCAGAATAAAGGTTCATTGGAAGACATAGAAAAAGGCTTTCATCCATCTTTTGAATTGATTGGAATTGGAAAAGACGGTTACACGGTTTGGGAAAACCACATTTATACGTGGAAAGAAAGAGTTCGCCAGTATAAGGAGGAAAATCCTGGTAAGGTGGAGAACCCCGTATCCTGTGAGTTTGAATTTGTAGATATTACAGGTGATGCCTGTATAACTAAAATTCTGTTATTCAAAGACGGCAATCAAATATTTACAGATTATTTAAGCCTATATAAATTTAAGGACGGGTGGCGTATAGTTAGTAAAATATCTTATAGGCATTAAACTTAAAGAATGAATTACATACCATGAAATGCATCTATTTAATAACACTTTGTTTTTTATTTACAGGTCTTATTAACGAGCTTACAGCTCAAGGAGACACTGAAAAAATTGATTCTGTACTGTGGAAAAAAGCTATGAGAATTCATCACCAGGCATGGGTAGTAGATGCCCATGCCCACCAGCTTGTTTTTAGTGAAGAAGATAAGGAAAAGTATTATCCAAATGCCCGTCAATTGGATATAAAGATGATCGAAAAAGGAAAGATTGATGGAGTAGGACTTTATTTTGCTTATTATCCTTTAAAAGATCAAACTCTTTTTGAACGGGTAAAAGCTGATATAAAAACTTTTCATAAAAGAGTAAAAAGCCATTTGGTAGATTATCGTTTAATATCGGATATTCCAAGTATAGAAATTGGTATTTCAAATAAGGAGCTTTTAATAATTCACGGGGTCGAATATTTCTATGGTGCTTTAGATGGCAAGTCTGCGGCTATTGACAGCCTATATAAGATCGGTATACGAGCGATGACTCTGATGGATAATGAGTATGAGCGATTGAGTTATACAAATGAAGGTAGTCCGTGGGAAAGAAGTATCAATCTCCTCGGCAAAAAAACGATCCTCCGGATGAATGAACTGGGTATGCTAATCGATATTTCCCATCTGGATGATCAGATGCAAGAGTTGGTGGTTCAGTATTCTACTATACCGGTGATTGCTTCTCACTCACCCGTTAGAGCCATGCATAACGTTGATCGAAATATTCCCGATCATATATTAAAGCAAATCGCTCAAAAAGGCGGTGCAGTGATGATTACATTTAACTCAGGTGATTTGGCTGGTAAAAGTGAAGGTAGGTGCGATATAGAACGGTTGATTGATCATATTGATCATGCGGTAAAAGTAATGGGCGTAAATCATGTGGGAGTTGGTTCCGATTTCAATGGAGCTGGTTTACGAAGCCCTGTTGGCCTTGAAGATGCTTCTGGTTTTCCGTTAATTACTTATCATTTATTAAAAAAGGGATATTCAGAAAAAGATATCAATAAAATTTTGGGTGGAAATTATATAAGGGTTCTAAAAAAGGTGTTGGCAGGACAAAAAATGTATTTTGAAGATAAAATGGTATATGTAAAAGGAGGAAAATTCAGGATGGGTGATGTTTGGGGTATTGGTGAAAAAGACGAGAAGCCTGCCCATGAGATCATGCTTAATAATTTTTATATAAGCAAACATGAAGTTACTCAGCAACAATATGAAAATGTAATGTTTCATAATCCATCCTGCTTTCGGGGAGCTAATCTGCCTGTTGATAATGTCTCCTGGTATGATGCCATCCTGTTTTGTAATAAAATAAGCAAATTAGAAGGGTTAGCACCCTGTTATGAATTGAAAGGAAGAGAAGTAATCTATAATAAGGAGGCAAATGGTTACCGCCTTCCAACTGAAGCGGAGTGGGAATATGCAGCAAGAAGTTGCGGAAGAGATGATCATAAATGGAGCGGAACAGATAAAATTTCTGAAGTAGAAGACTTTGCATGGATATGGAAAAACTCTGGCAAAAATTATTTAGAAGGAGAATTTTCAGAAGAAAAACTCCAAAAAAATAATTGTCGTCCTCATCCGGCAGGAACAAAAAAACCCAACCAGACAGGCATTTATGATATGTCAGGAAATGCATTTGAATGGTGCTGGGACTGGTATAATAAAAATTATTATTCCAGATCAAATGATGATAACCCAACCGGGCCAAAATCTGGAAATTTACGTGTAATACGAGGAGGGCAGTGGACACGAACAATTAATAATTGCAGGACATCCAACCGGTCTGGATTTAATCCTGTAATGAGCTATGCTGTTATTGGCTTCCGGGTGGTTAGAAATGTATATGATTAGAAAAATAAAAAACGTATAAAAGACTTGATAAAACTACTGTTATATTTATTTAATGATTTCACTATGCAATTGTGTTAATCATTAAAAAAAAATATACTTGAACAAATAATTTATGAATTATACAAATTTTGAGTATAAACAAATTTGACTAAAAAGAATTTTGATCAGCTAGCATGCAATCTAAATTTATACTATTTCAAAAAAAATTAGAAGTATTACTATTGATGACCGGAAAAGAACAGTTAATGTTCATAAAGGAACAAAATCAAGCTGAACGTAAAATTCATTAAACATTGCAAATAATCACTTTAGCATTAATGGCACAATTTTTATGATATCAATCTGAGGTAAATTATATACCAAAAAACAAACTATACATAACCGAAATTTTAATTTTATATTAAATATATTAAAATGACACCAAAGATTAAAATCTGCTGCATTGCTAACATTGAAGAAGCTCAGTTAGCCATTAAAACCGGAGCATCAGCTATTGGATTGGTAGGAAATATGCCAAGCGGGCCAGGTATAATTACTGATGAATTGATCCACACTATTGCAAAGAATATTCCACCACACATCGACACTTTTTTACTTACAAGCGAAACCGATCCCAAAAATATCATGAACCATCACAAAAGAACAAATACCAATACTATTCAGTTGGTTGATCGTGTTAAACCGGAAATTTATCAAGAATTAAAATTGAAAATTCCTGGAGTAAAATTGGTTCAAGTAATTCATGTAATCAATCATCAGTCAATTGTTGAAGCACTAAAAATTTCCGAGTTTGTGGATGCGATTTTGCTCGATAGTGGAAATCCTAATTTAAAAATTAAGGAACTTGGTGGTACAGGCCGAACTCACAACTGGGATATTAGCAAAGAAATTGTAAAAAAAACAAAAATGCCGGTATTCCTGGCAGGAGGTTTAAATCCTGAAAATGTTCGAAAAGCTGTAGATTATGTTCAACCTTACGGGGTTGATATTTGCAGTGGAGTAAGAACTCATGGAAAACTTGATCAAAAAAAATTACAACTATTTTTCAATGAAATAAAAAAAATATAAATTTTATGGAGAAAAAAAGAAAAGATTACGAACAGCCATTGGCTATTGAAAAATGGGGTTGGCGATATCACCATATCGGTATTCCAACCAAAGAAAAAATTCAGGATGAACGATATATTCCACATCTAAAATTCTCTGTTGGGGGATTTGACACCAGTCCTTTCGGGATAGAATGGATGCGGTTTGATGATGACAGCCCATTCGACGAACTTATTAAAACAATTCCTCACATTGCGTTTGAAGTGGATAATTTGGAAGAAGCGCTTTCATGTGCCGATTTTCGAATTCTTAATCAAACCAATGTTCCCTCAGAAGGAGTTCGTGTGGCAATGATTGAACACCATGGAGCACCTATTGAATTGATCGAATTTACATATAAAAATCCCGGAACCTGATACCAAATCCCGGGATTTATTATCTTAATGAACAATTCGCATTCTACTTTAATTGCTCAAAACTAAATTCACCTTCTTTATATTCTTCAATCGGTGCACATGAGCACATCAGGTTTCTGTCACCAAACCCGTCATCAATTCGGCTAACACTTGGCCACAATTTATTTTCACGTACCCATTCCAATGGGAAGGCTGCTTTTTCTCTGGCATAAGGCCTCTCCCATTGATCAGCAACCGCTACATCCTGAGTATGAGGCGAGTTCTTCAAAACATTATTCTCAGCATCGGTTTTGCCGTCTTTTACTTCCATAATTTCTTTATGGATAGCTATCATAGCTTCGATGAAACGATCCAGCTCCTGCAATGATTCACTTTCGGTTGGTTCAACCATTAATGTGCCATGTACAGGAAACGAAAGTGTCGGCGCATGGAAGCCATAATCCATTAAACGCTTGGCAATATCCGCCTCAGTAATATTTGCCATTGGTTTAAAATTGCGGCATTCCACAATCATTTCGTGGGCTACAAAACCGGTTTCGCCGGTATAAAGGATGTCATAGTAACCATTTAACGATTTGGCAATATAATTGGCATTTAAAATAGCAACCTTGGCAGCCATGGTTAGTCCATCTCCACCCATCATTTTAATAAATGCATGAGAGATAGGTAATATACTAGCACTACCCCAAGGTGCTGCAGCAATGGCATGAATTCCTTTTTCTCCACCGATTTTTATTACCGGATGCGAAGGAAGATAAGGTTTTAATTTCTCGTTAACGCCAATGGGACCTTCGCCTGGACCACCACCACCATGAGGAATGGCAAATGTTTTATGTAAATTCAAATGACAAACATCAGCACCTAAAACAGCCGGATTGGTTAATCCCAATTGTGCGTTCATATTGGCACCGTCCATATAAACCAAGCCACCATTA
Organism: uncultured Bacteroidales bacterium; assembly: GCA_964635605.1. Classification (GTDB taxonomy): domain Bacteria; phylum Bacteroidota; class Bacteroidia; order Bacteroidales; family UBA12077; genus UBA12077. The sequence continues at coordinate 6,975 of CAZWPU010000017.1, forward strand.
TCATGGATAATTTTATTCATCTCCTTGATCTTGCTTTCAAAAACGCCATGAGTAGAAGGATAAGTGACCATCCATGCAGCTAAATTATCTTTATGCTCTTCGGCTTTTTTTCTTAAATCTTCAATATCAATATTCCCGTTTTCGTCACAATCAACGACAACAACTTTTGTTCCTGCCATTACTGCGCTTGCAGGATTTGTTCCATGCGCTGATGAAGGAATTAAAGTTACATTTCTGTGCGCTTCGCCATGATCAATATGATATTGACGGATTACCATCAAACCGGCATATTCACCGGCAGCTCCAGAGTTTGGCTGAAATGAAATCGCATCAAAACCGGTAATCACCTTCAGGTCTTCTTCTAACTCTTTAAAGAGTTGATGATATCCTTCTGCTTGTTCAGCAGGAACAAATGGATGTAATCCTCCAAATTCAGGCCAACTTAACGAGAATAATTCTGTTGCAGCATTTAATTTCATGGTACAAGAACCAAGCGAGATCATAGAGTGCGTAAGCGAGAAATCTCTACGCTCAAGTTTTTTAATATAACGCATCATCTCCGTTTCGCTGCGATAGCGTTTAAAAACATCTAGCGTTAAAAATTCACTATTTCGTTCAAATTTTTTATCAAAGATTATTTTTTCAGTAATAAGGGATACTGCATTTACTTTTTTACCGGCAGCTTCGGCAAAAACATCAACGATATTATTGATATCCTGGATTAACGTTGTTTCATCTGTACTAATACCAATAGTACTTTCATCAATGTAGTTAAAGTTTATTTCTTTTGCTAAGGCTAATTTTTTTATCTGCTCAGCTTTAACATTTCCCAGTTTAATCTTTAAGGTATCAAAGAAGGATTTGTTGTCTTGTTCAAAACCTAACTCATTCAGTTTTTCGTTAAGTGTAACTGCAGTATAATGAATATGCTTAGCAATTCTTATAAGCCCTTCTGCACCATGATAAACAGTATACATTCCAGCCATAGTTGCCAGTAATGCTTGTGCAGTACAAATATTTGAGGTTGCTCTTTCGCGTTTAATATGTTGCTCACGAGTTTGCAGCGCCATACGTAATGCCGGTTTATTTTGAGCATCTTTCGACACCCCAATTATACGGCCTGGAATATTTCGTTTATATTTTTCAAGGGTAGCAAAATAACCTGCATGAGGTCCTCCATATCCCATTGGAATTCCAAAACGCTGGGTTGACCCAACTACTACATCGGCACCCCACTCTCCTGGAGGAGTTAAAAGAGCCAGGCTAAGTATATCTGCAGCTACGGTAACGGCTACTTCGTTTTGATGGGCTTTTTCCACAAAATTTTTATAATCTTCAATCTTCCCATCGGCAGCAGGATATTGTACAATTGCTCCAAACACTTTTTCGTCTAATTCCACTTCATTAAATTTCCCTTTTTTAATTTCAATGCCTAGCGGTTCAGCACGGGTTTCAATCACTGCCAGGGTTTGAGGAAATATATTCTCGTCAACAAAAAAAGTATCTGCTCCAGCTTTGGCTTGTTTACGTGGACGTGCATTATGTAGCATAATCATTGCTTCGGCTGCAGCTGTAGCTTCATCTAACAATGAGGCATTAGCCAGCTCCATACCGGTTAAATCCATCACAGCTGTTTGGAAATTAAGCAAAGCTTCTAATCTTCCTTGAGAAATCTCGGCCTGGTAAGGTGTATAAGAGGTGTACCAACTTGGATTTTCCAGGATATTACGAAGGATTACGGATGGTGTAATGGTATCGTAAAATCCCATTCCAATATATGTTTTATATAACTTGTTTTTTGAAGCTATAGCTTTAAGCTTTTTTAAATACTCAAACTCGCTAATTCCTTTAGCAAGAGGCATTGGTTTATCAAGCATAATAGATGATGGTACTGCTTTTTTAATCAGTTCATCTAAACCTGAAACACCTATTATCTTAGCCATAGTCTCTATTTCATAGTCTCTCGGACCATTATGACGTTGTATAAAGTTATCTAGAGCCATTTTTATTATTATTTTTTATAGTTATTGAATAGTTATTAAAAATTTTACTGGCTAAATTAATTAAGATTATTGAATAAACACAGAACAAATATCATATTGTTTATTGATTCAGAAATTAAAAACACAAGAAACTGTATATAATTTGATTATCCGTCATTTGACAAAAATGGATTCGTATTCCTTTCATGATGAATAGTTGTAGAATCTCCATGACCGGGATAAACGATAAAATCATCGTTAAGGCTAAAAAGTTTTTGTTTAATACTATTAATTAAGGTGTTGTAATCACCTCCGGGCAAATCTGCTCTACCAATGCTTCCTTTAAATAACACATCTCCAACAATAGCAAACCGCTCATCATTGGCTATGAATACAATACTTCCGGGCGAATGGCCAGGAACATGTCGAACTTTCAGCACGGAATTTCCAAATTTAATTTCATCCCCATCAATAACATATTTATTGGGTTTTGGAGGTTCTTTAACATTAAAACCAAAAGCCAAAGCCATATCGTTTGCGCGTTCAATCAAAGGCAAATCTTCTTTATGGGCAACCGATGGAATATTATATTTTTCGATTACATCTGCATTTCCCATAATATGATCGATATGGCAATGTGTATTTAAAATATATTTTGGTATTAGTGTATTTTTTTCGATAAAAGAAAATAACTCGTTCTTTTCATTCAAGTCGTTATTCCCAGCATCAATAATAACACACTCTCTCGTCTCGTCGTAAAGGATGAAGGTATTTTCCTGGAAAGGATTAAATACAAATGTTTTGATTTTTAGCATATTTATAAATTTTATTCTTTCCCTTTAAGCATAGGCACAAAAGCAAAATAGCCATGTTTAGTTTCCTTAAATTCTTTTTCACTAGTACGCTCAACAACTATCATTACCTGTCCGCCGGAACCACCAACAGGAACTACCATTCGCCCCCCAATTTTTAATTGTTCTTTAAGATTTTGAGGGATTTCAGGAGCTCCAGCTGTGATTAATATTTTATCAAACGGAGCAAAGCGAGGTAAACCTAAATAACCATCGCCATAAAAAAAATACGGTTTATAACCGATTTTGTTCAATAAAGCTCTTGATTTAAGATACAATTCTCGATGACGTTCAATTGTGTAGACTTTTACACCTAATTCAAGCAAAATAGCACATTGATAGCCTGAACCTGTACCAACCTCCAATACTTTTTCGTGTTTTTGAATTTGTAAAAGCTCTGTTTGAAAGGCAACTGTATAAGGTTGAGAGATAGTTTGTCCCGAGCCAATAGGAAAAGCCTGATCGCGATAAGCAAACTCAACAAATCCACTATCCATAAATAAATGACGCGGTATTTTTCCAATAGCATCAAATATTCGCTGATCTTTTATTCCTTTTTCTTTTATCGTTTCTACAAGTTTTTTTCGAAGTCCTTTATGTCGATATGTATCAGTCATTTAATTTTTATTCAAGTGTTGAAAATAAAATAACAAATATAACAGAACAAATCACAATTATCAAAGTAAAAAATAATTATCTCAGCAAACTCGATTGTTTTGCTATGCCTTTATTATTAGCAGTTTATGCAAAAAAAATTCAAATAAGCATCAAAATGCATGGTTATTAACAATCATTCGTTGATAAATAGATTCAATGATTTACATACTCTTTTTTTAAAACCCTTAAGTTTGTATAAACAATACAATATTTTCATGAAAATTGGTTTAATTGGAATTAATTCCATCAAAGAAGAAGGCAAGTTTGAGCTTATTCAACAAACATTAAAGCATAATCTTTTTGCTCTTTTTTCACCTCATTTTGATGACATGCATATTTTTGCCAAGAAATATAACATGAAGGTTTATTCTTCGGCAAACAATCTTTTTATGGATGTTGATGCAATATATTTTGCCAACTCTTTAAAACCGAATATTGATTTTGCTATTCAGGCACTAAAAAATTCCTGTCATCTATTTATTGAAAATATTTCTGAGTTATCGATTGAAGAAATAAAACAACTTTACAAATTAGCATTCGAAGCCCGAGTACAACTAGTAATTAAAGAAACAATTTTATTTACTCCTGAATTTAAATTCATATCAGAAGAAATTTACACTTCTAAAATTGTAGAAATAGAATACTTATTTGATCGGCTTTTAAGAAAACAAGATTATTTTTATGAAATCTATGAAGCTGTAAGAGTCGTTTCTGCTTGTATCCAATCCGGAATTAAAAAAATAACTACTACTCCTGTTGAGATAGAACCTAATTTATTAAGCTTTGTCTTTATTTTATTAGAATTTGATAATGGTGCTATTGCTAAGATAAAATTAAACAACCTAGCACAAGAAAACGACAAAAAAGTTGAGATTTATGAAACAAGTAATTTTTTTGAGATTAATTTTACAAAACACCTTGCATACAAAAACACATTTATAAAAGGACATACAGAAAGGAAGGAGCTTAAATTAGGACAAATTGATGCATTTAAATCGGAAATAGAAAATTTTATTCACCAATCGAAAAAGATAAAATCGCTTAACATTTCAGAATCTCCAAAGATTCTAGAAGATATCAAAGCAACCCAACTTATTATACAAAAAATATATAATTAACACTAATCTCCTAAATTACACCCCTTTTTATTCATGATTTTGTAGGTTTCATTTTTCTAATTACAACAAAATGATTTTATTTGCGTTATTTTAAATACTTATTTTAGCCTCTTTTCAAATATAAATGAATAAACGTTTACAAACGATTAAGTATCTTCTTTTCGATTTTCTTTCGGCTACCTTAAGCTGGACAGTATTTTATATTTATCGAAAAAAGGTTATCGAATCAGAAATATTTGGGTTTGATATACCACTTGAATTTACTAATCGATATTATATTGGCATTATTATAATTCCTTTGTTATGGATCTTTTTATACTACCTTAGCGGATATTATAAAGATATTTACCGAAAATCAAGGCTAAAAGAAATTTGGCAAACCTTTGCCATCACAATTACAGGTTCGATTTTTATTTTTTTTATTCTTCTTCTCGACGATCAGATTGCACACTATAAGCACTATTACAAATTATTTTTAGCGCTTACAGCTATCCATTTTTTTATCACTTATATTCCACGATTAATAATAACCTCTATTACAAATCATAAAATTCATACCCGAAAAATCGGGTTTAATACAATTATAATAGGTTGCAATAAAAAAGCAGTAGATATTTATCAAAAAATAGAAAATCAAAAACAATCAGTTGGAAATAAATTTGTTGGGTTTGTCACTCTTGAAGAGAAAGATAATTACCTGATTGAAAAGTATTTACCAAATTCTGGTAAATTAAAAAATATTGATCAAATTATTGATAAATATTCTATTGAAGAAGTAATTATTGCCTTAGAAACAAAAGAACATAAAGAGATTGAGAAGATAATTAACTACTTAGATCATAAAAAAGTAGTGATTAAAGCCATACCCAGCATGTATGATATTTTAATGGGCAAAGTGAAGATGTCGCATATCTTAGGCACCCCAATAATTCAAATCTCACATAACCTCATGCCTACCTGGCAAGAGCATGCCAAACAAGCTTTTGACATTATATTATCTATAATAGCTTTGATTTTATTTTTGCCACTTTTATTATTTCTTGCCATTGGCATAAAAACAACATCTAAAGGCCCCATAATTTATAGTCACGAACGCATTGGAAGATTTGGGAAACCATTTACACTTTATAAGTTTCGATCAATGTATGTTGATGCAGAAAAAAACGGTCCCGAGCTATCTTCTAAAAACGACAGCCGTATTACTCCGTTTGGCAAATTCTTACGAAAAACCAAGTTGGATGAACTTCCCAATTTCTGGAATGTTCTAAAAGGTGATATGTCGATTGTAGGACCCAGGCCCGAAAGGAAATATTATATTGACAAAATTGTGAAGGTAGCACCTCATTATTTACATCTTCAAAAAGTAAAACCTGGTATTACATCCTGGGGGCAGGTAAAATATGGATATGCCGAAGATGTAGATCAAATGGTTAAACGATTAAAATACGATATTCTTTATATTGAAAACATGTCATTGTATGTAGATTTAAAAATAATAATCTATACCCTTTTAACCATCTTTAAAGGAGGAAATATTTAATGTAAATAAATTTGCTTAATTACTTTATAAACAGGCCCCCTCGGTGTTAACTTACTCTCATAAAAAATCACCCTCTTAATTTCAAAATCCTGAAAATCAATTTTCTTATAGCTATTTAATACATTTTTAAATTTTCTTTTATCGTTAACATATTTTATTCTTCCCAAAGTAAGGTGCGGTTTAAATGGTCGGTCTTCAATTTCAAACCCCAATTTTTTCATCATCCGGTCAATCTCTAATTTTAAATATTGCAAATATTCTGCTTCCTCAATACCCAGCCACAATACACGAGGGTTATTTAGATTCTTAAACACACCAACACCTTTCCCTTTTAAGATGAATGATTTTTCCGATTTTAATAAATCGTCAAGATAAAATGATATATTTTGAATAATTTTCTCATCGGTATCACCCACAAAAAAAAAGGTAATATGCATATTAAAAATCTCTACCCATTTAATTTTTTCATCCTGCAGTTCAGATTTTATATCCTGAATGATTTCGGCAGTTTGTTTCGAAATAGGTATTTTTACTGCAATAAAGGTTCGTTTCATCATTTATTAAACTTGAAATCCTATAAAAATAACGTTATATTTACAATTGTTCATTATAGGTGAATAAATCAAATTTTAAATTTATAAAAATTTAATGTTATGAAAAAAATAGCAGTTGTATTAGCAGGAAATGGTGTATTCGATGGATCGGAAATACATGAGGCAACGCTTACCCTATACTCAATTGTAAAAAATGGAGCCTCTTACGAAATTTTTGCTCCGAACATTGACCAACATCATGTAATTAATCACCTAACCGGTGATGAAATGAAAGAAAAAAGAAATGTACTTACCGAATCAGCACGAATTGCCCGCGGAAAAATTAATGATTTAAAAAACTTCAATGCGGATGATTTTGATGCAATCATTTTTCCCGGAGGTTTTGGAATAGCCAAAAATCTTTGCACATTTGCTTTCGAAGGCACGAATTGTAAGGTAAATCTTGATGCAGAGAAAGCAATACGGTCAATGCACGAAAGGAAGAAACCTATAGGTGCTTTATGCATTTCTCCTGTTTTAATTGCTAAAGTATTAGGCGATATCGAAGTAACTATAGGCCAGGATAAAGATACTGCCAAGGCAATAAATGCAATGAGCGCTAAACATAAAGACACCACTCATGGTGAAATAATTTTGGACGAAAAAAATAAAATTGTAACTACACCTTGTTACATGTTGGATGCTAACATAGGACAAATTGGAGATGGAGCGAATAATGTAGTAAAAAAAATAGTAGAAATAATTTAATAATATCTTTTAAACTGATATAAAAACAGAGCTAAGTCAAAAATGAAATAGCTCTGTTTTTTTTGGATTCAAGTATTCAACATTTTTATGAGATACTATAATAAGTATTTTTTTAGATATTCAATATAGATGATTAAATCTGATTGTGTTCAATAAGCAAAACAATGCGTTCAATCATACGATCCTCTCCCTGTGGGTCGTATTCTGATTTTAAATCGGACCCAAATAAACGAGCAATAGCCTGCCAAAAAAATGCAGAGAAATTACCTCGTAATTCCTGGAGTAGAATATAGGATGTGCTTCCGGTTTCACGATCAATCAATTTTAAAAGCAACCGCCCTTGTGTTATGGTTAACTTTTTTAACTCATTCCCAAATTCATCCATCAATTGTTTTTCAATGGTTTTCACATATCTTTTGCGTTCTTTTTCAGTCTCCAATTCCAAAAACTCCTTTTCCATTTGATCCAGCTTTTTCTTGGCAAGTTTAGCATAGGGATACACTCTTTTTAAATCTCTCACCAATTTTCGGTACCTCCAAGCTTGATAACGGTTTTTAAATTTTTTTTCAGGGAAAATCATTACTTCTCCTAACACAACATTGGGAATGGTATCTCCATTATCAATAACTGTTTTGGTTACAACGATTGTATCAGCATCTGCCTGATTTTGAGCACAAACAAAATCAGAAAAAAGAAGAAAAATAATACCCCATTGAATTATTCTAAAAAATTTCATTCCCTTTTAATTTCTGTTCATAATACGATTAAAATAAAAATTTGTTGTAAGGTAAATCTTTAAATAAAACAAAATATTGAACAATAAGATAAATCTTTAAGAAATAGCCGCCTATTCTTTAAATAAAAAACATACTGTATAAAATAATTTTAGCAGAACTGGTTATCGTTTTATTGTTATTCGCCATTTGATTTTTATTTTTGCATTTCTCAACATCGCAATAAACATTTATAAATATTGGTTAAAGAGATAAAACAAACAGAAAATAAAATCTTTAAATTATTTTTAATTATTTTAGGTTGTATATCAATAGGGCTTGGTGTATTAGGAATTTTTTTACCTCTTTTACCCACTACCCCTTTCTTACTATTATCAGCCGCATTATTTTTACGTAGTTCAAAAAGGTTATATCATTGGTTAATGAATCATAAATACCTTGGAGTACATTTGCAAAATTATATTCAACACAAAACAATTCCTAAAAAAACAAAAATTTATGCTATAT